>DUKX01000060.1 GCA_013329085.1 Methanofastidiosum sp.
TCTTCAATTTCAATTAATTCTCCGCAGTAAGTTTGAGGATTAAATTTGTAAGTTTCTGCGGCAACGATTACTTTTACTCTTGCTTCGTGCGCAATTGAGGCAAGTGTGGCAGTGCCCACTTTGTTAACAACGGCACCATTTGCCGTTACAGCGTCTGCACCAATTATCACGTGATCAGCTTCTCTTATGAATATTCTAGCGGCAGAATCCACGATTAACGTGACGTCAATGCCTTCGTCCAAAAGCTCCTTTGCAGTAAGTAAACCTTGAAGCCTTGGCCTTGTTTCATCAGCAAAAACTTTAATCTTTTTCCCATCCCTATGGGCTTTCTTTATAATTCCAAGCGCCATAGAGCTATTACAATGAGTGAAAATGACGTCTCCATCCATTATACGTTTTGATCCAATCTCGGCAATCCTTTCAAGTGCAAGATTTGAATTTTCACAAAAATCATCAGAAGCTTTGGATACTATAATTTTTAGAGTTTTGACATTTTCTCCATTTTTGTATGCCTTCCCGAGTTCAACTAAAACATACCTAAGGGCATTCTCAAGAGATACGGCAGTTGGCCTTGTTGAAATAAGATATCTAGCAGTTTTCTTAATATCTTTGACAAATTCCTTCGGATCATTTCCACTAAAGTTTTCTGCCTCTATTTTTAGGGCCTCTGCGACAGTTCTTCCTATTTTAGCAGCTCCTCTTATCTTCATTTCTTTTATATCCTCTGCAATATCTATAACCCTTTTATCCATCTGATCTACTCCTGTATAATTTTTCAATATCTTCTTTTTTAACTTTCAATATGGCACCATAACTCTGGACACAGAAACTTGCAGCTGCATTTGCATACCTTAATGAACTTCTGATATCTGAAGTTCTTAGGTAGTTAGCAATAAAAGCGGAGGAAAAGCTATCCCCTGCACCCGTGGGATCAATTACCTTAGCCGGAAATGCCTTTTCATGAATATAATTTTTACCAAAATAATAAACGCCGTTTTTGTCAGCTTTAACTATGACATTTTTGGCTCTTCTTTTCTTTAGGTATTGTCCTCCTTCCTCTATATCACTTGAACCTAAAAGAGCTGAAAGCTCATGCCTGTTGACAAAAAGAAAGTCAACATTTTTAATAATTCTTAATACCTCTTCAGAGTTAGAGTAGCATAATTGCTCTCCCGGATCAAAACTTACAACATTACTATTCTCTTTTGCAATTTTTATAGCATGCTCAGCGATTTCGGGTTTTGTCGGGGAAACGTGGACAAATCTATATTCCTTAAAAACTTGATAATTTACCATGTTTTTTTCAAATTTATCATTGGCACCTTTATAGAAGAGGAACATTCTATCGTTTTCTTTGTTTATTATAAACATCCTTCCTGAAGGTGAGTTTTGAAGAATCAGATTAGAATAATCAACATTATAATTTTTTAGATTGCCTATTATCCCATCGCTGTCATTTCCAACTGATGCCATAACTCCGGAATTTAGGCCAAGTATCGAGCTGTTCACAGAAACGTTGAAAGCAGACCCCCCATATCTGATTTCAAGACCTTCTATCTTTGATTCGCCGTTGACAACTGGAAACGATTCAACTCCCATAATTGTATCTAGATTAACATTTCCGATACACAATAAGTCTTTCAACTAACAATCCCCTCTCCAAATTCAATTGATGTAAAGTTTATAAAGATTGTTGGAAACTCTGTTATAATGATTGAGATAAAGAATCTTCATTTTAAATACCATTCTCAGACCGAAGAGGTCCTCACAGGAATAGACCTTAGTATAAAGAAAGGCGAATTTGTCTCGATCATCGGTCCGTCTGGATGTGGAAAATCAACGCTTTGTCTTACATTAAATGGTATAATACCTAAGACTATAAGTGGCGAGTTCTCGGGAGATGTCATTATAGATGGAATCAATACAAAAGACAGGGAAGTAAGTGAATTCTCAAGAAGAGTCGGCATGATACTACAAAATCCTGAGTCCCAGCTTTTTGCAATGACTGTTGAGGAAGAGTTAGCATTTGGGCCTGAAAATTTGGCTATTCCTAGAGAAGAAATTGAAGAGAGAATATCTTGGGCCCTATCCATTGTCGATATGGGAAATAAAAGAGACGAGTTTCCAGGAAATCTTTCTGGCGGGCAGAAACAGAGGATAGCTATAGCGGCTTCCCTCACAATGAAACCGGATATCCTTGTGCTTGATGAGCCAACAAGTCAGCTTGACCCAGTTGGGAAAAGAGAAGTATTTTCAGTTTTAAAAGGACTTCATGAAAAAGAAAAGATGACAATAGTTCTAGTTGAGCATAGAACAGAACCTATAGCAGAGCTTTCTGACAGGGTAGTTGTAATGGATAAAGGGTCAATAGTCTTAGAAGGAACCCCAAGAGAAGTCTTTGAGAAAGTCCCTCTTCTAAGAGAACTTGGCATAATGGTTCCTGACATCAGTTACCTTACATATCTCCTAAAAGAAGGAGGATATGTTAAGGACATCGCACTAACAGTTGAGGAAGGCAGGAGGCTTTTCATATGAATTCAATTGATGTCGAAAATCTTCATTTTACCTATCCAGAATCAAAAGAAATAATAAAAGGTATCAACTTATCTGTAAAGAAAGGTGAATTCCTTTCTCTTGTGGGTCAAAATGGAAGTGGAAAAACAACATTAGCAAAGCATTTCAACGGCCTCTTAAGACCTAGTAAAGGCAAAGTCTTCATTCTAGGAGAGGATGCCAAAAATTCTTCAATTGCAGAGCTCTCAAGAAAAGTTGGACATCTTTTCCAGAACCCTGAAAATCAAATCTTTGAGGAAACAGTGTTTGCCGAAATAGCTTTTGGCCCTAGAAATCTCAACCTTCCAGAGGAGGAAATAGAGGCGAGAGTTGATAAAGTCTTAAAGACAACTAGGCTTGCTAAGTACCGAGATACCCACCCGCTGTCACTTTCTGGGGGGGAGAAACAGAGATTGGCCCTCGCATCTGTTGTTGTAATGGAGCCACAAATTCTTGTTTTGGATGAACCCACAACAGGTCTTGACCTTCTATCAATTATGGGAATTTTAGAAATAGTAAAAGAACTCCACAAGAAAAATGTTACAGTTATTTTGATAACTCACGATATGGGTCTTGTATCGGAGCTATCTGAAAGGGTAGTTGTAATGGGAAATGGTCAAATCATTGGTGATGGAACTCCAAAAGAAATATTTGCAGATGATGACTTATTAGAAAGAGCAAGCCTTGAGCCACCACAGATCATGAAATTTTCCAAGATTCTAGGATTAAAACCTGAAGTAAAAGTGGATGCGCTATACAAGAGAATAGTGGAAACTCTTTGATTGTTTTGCCATCCTTCTTATTTTAATAATCCTTATTTTAGTTTTTAGTTATTGATATTTATTATTTTAAATAATATTTAACATTAATTATAAAATATATTACTATTATCGAAAGATTTATAAATCAATAATGCTCAATATATCTATCCCATTGGAGGTGAAGTATATGAGAAAAATTATTGGATATGTTGCTGCAGGTGCCATATTGGCCACAGTATCAACCGCAGTCGTTATAAAACAGAAAAAGAAGGAAATAAAAAACAAGTAAGATGCTAAAATATTATTTAGTATTTTTATATAATATTTTAGTATTCAATTTTTCTTATTATTTCTTTACCCAAATACTTTTCAATGTCACCTTTTAGCTTCTGAAAATCAGACTTTATAAAAATATTTTCTCTAAAAAAATGAGATTGAATTTTGTCCCCAGTTATATCATCTCCTTCTACTTCAAAAAGAACTGAGCCTTTATGGAAATGTTCTCCTTTAATGACCCCATCTTTATCCCCATCAACGATACCGATCAAAGGTACCCCAAACCTTTGCAGTATATAGCCTGAAATTCGTGTTGTGTCGTCACCAACTGTTACGGCCCCGGATAGGTTTGATAAATTTCTATATATTGAGTATGCATCATGATTTATAAAAAGAATATGCCCCCCATCTAGTTTTCTTAGGATAAACGCTTCTCTTGCTTCAAATCCATTTGTGCTATCTACCTTTAAAGA
>DUKX01000057.1 GCA_013329085.1 Methanofastidiosum sp.
TACTGCCCATCATCATTAATTACGCCATTTTTGGCGGAGGTATTTTCATGCTAAAAATAGCTATTCCTAAAAAGGGGAGATTATCAAACCCCTGTCTTGAAATATTAAAAAAATCAGGTTATGAGTTTGAGGATAGCGGTAGGAAGTTGTTTTCACGTATTGGAGAAAAGAATATCGAGGCCGTGTTTGTCAGAACTCAAGACATACCGGAATATGTTCAAGATCAAGTTGTTCATATAGGGATAACTGGGCTTGATATCATTATGGAAAGATGTACAGAAGTTGAGATTCTACAAAAAATGGGATTTGGAAAATGCTCACTTACAATTGCCGCCCCTAAAAATTCAGCCATAAATTCATTAAATGACATTAAAAACGGGATGAAAATCGTGACCGAATTTCCAAATATCACGGATAAATACTTTAAAAATAAAGGCATTAATTTGAAGGTGATTGAAGTATCAGGCTCAACGGAGATAGCCCCTTATCTCGGAGTATCAGATTTAATATCCGACATAGTTAGCACTGGAACAACATTATTGATGAATAATCTAAAACCTATATCTACGATTGTAGAATCCGAGGCAGTGCTTATAGGAAATAAAGATAGCATTAACAAGAAGAAAGATGAGATAGAACTTCTTTCATCATCAATTAGAAGTGTCTTAGATGCTCAGGGTAAAAAGTATATTATGGTGAATCTTCCTACCAAATCATTGGGTGAATTTGAAAAGGAATTTCACGGTCTTGGGGGCCCAACAGTAATGGATGTAATCTCAAAAGAATCACTTGTTGCAGCACACTTTGTGGTTGATGAAAAAAAGGTATCAGAAACTATTCAAAAACTTAAAAAGATGGGCGGAACAGGAATTCTTATTACTCCTATAGAAAGGTTGGTGAACTAGTTGATTGAAATTTATGAAGGGTCAAAAGAATTATCTGAAAAGAATAAACAGAGGAAGATCCTGTTAGAAGATGACGGTTATGTAAAGTCAATTCTATCAGAAGTAGAAAATAGAGGGGATGAAGCCCTTAGGGAATACACATTGAAGTTTGACGGTGTCAAAATAGATGACTTTTTGGTAACTCAGGATGAGATAGCGGAAGCCTATGAGAATGTTGATACTGAACTAATTGAAGCATTGGAAACGTCAGCAGAGAACATCGAAGACTTCCACAGGAGAGAAATTCCTCAGTCCTTCTTATTTGAAAAGAAAGGTATTACTGCAGGGCAGATGATAGTGCCTTTAGAGAGTACAGGAATTTATGTCCCTGGCGGAAGGGCTACGTATCCATCTACTGTGCTTATGGCAGCAATACCTCCAAAAATATGTGGCGTTCCAAGAATTGTTGTTGTAACGCCTCCTGGTAAGGATGGCAGATGTAATGATGCGGTACTGGTCGCATCAGATATTGCGGGTGTTGATGAGATTTACAAAGTTGGGGGGGCGCAGGCAATAGCGGCCTTGTCGTATGGAACAGAATCTATTAAAAAAGTTTCAAAGATTGTTGGGCCAGGCAATAGATTTGTCGCAATGGCAAAAAAACTTGTAGAAACACCAACTGAATTTCCTGCGGGGCCAAGCGAGGTAATGATTATAGCTGAAGAAAATTCAAATCCAAGATTCATTGCTTTGGACATGCTTGCCCAGTCTGAGCACGATCCGCTCGCTTCAGCATATTTATTGACTGTTTCAAGGACTCTGGCCGAAAAAGTTCAAAGAGAAATCGAGAAAGAGCTTAAAGTGCTCCCAAGAAAGGAAATATTGGATGAATCTCTAAAAAGAGGTGGGATATTTATTATATCCTCTATCGATGAGGCAACAGATCTTTCAAACAACTTTGCCCCCGAACACCTTGAGCTAATGGTAAACGATCCCTTTTCACTTCTTACAAAGATTAAAAATGCCGGCTCAGTATTCTTGGGAGAATATTCACCTGAAGCTATGGGAGATTATGTCTCCGGAACAAATCACGTACTTCCTACATCAGGATATGCAAGATTTTATTCAAGTCTATCCGTAGATGACTTCCTAAAAAAATATACATTCCAATATGTCACAAAGGAAGGGCTAAAGACTTATAGGGGAACTGTTTCAACACTTGCTAAATCAGAAGGATTATTCGCACACGAAAAAGCAGTGAACGTGAGGTTTGAAGATGAAGAGTAAATTTGATCGGGATCTTTTAGACAACCTTGAGCCATACTCATCAGAAGTTTCGGTATCAGATGGAATCATAACTAGATTACACGCCAATGAACTTCCATGGAAAAATGAAGCGGTAGTTTGGGCCTTGCATGATAATCTCTTGTCAATGCCTTTAAACAGATATCCAGAAGTCTCAAATTCAGATAAAAGGAAAAAAATTGCAGAATACATTGGATTTGAAAAAGAGAACGTGCTTGTTGGAAATGGTAGCGACGAAATTATAGACACAATTGGAAAAGCATTCATCTCATCGCTTGATAAGGTTTTGATACCTTCGCCTACTTTTTCACTTTATTCAAGTATAGCCAGAGTATATTCAGGAATTCCCATTATACTTCCTCTTAATAACGATTATACCCTCCCAGTTGAAAAAATAATCTCAGAAGCAAAAAGTGCAAAGATGACAGTTATTTGTAGCCCAAATAATCCAACAGGAGTCTCATATCCAGATGAAGAGATTGAAGCTATATTGGATACAGGAATTCTTGTAATTCTTGATGAAGCATATGCTGAATTTTCTGGCCATTCCGGATTATCACTGTTAAATCATTATGATAATTTGATTGTCATGAAGACATTCTCAAAAGCATTTGGGCTTGCAGGCTTTAGGACTGGATACTGCGTCGCATCAGAAACATTGATTGAGTCTATGAGTAAAGTCATTCTTCCGTACAATCTAAATCTAATATCAATGAAGGTAGTGGAGATGGCAATTCAACACGAGGATTTCATGAAAGACGCAGTCAAGAAAATAATTGAAAATAGAAAATATCTTTTCGGTGCAATGCAGGAGATAAAGTGGATAAGTCCAATTCAGTCAAGTGCCAATTTCATACTATTTGAAGCAGAAAATCCAAAATTAATATATGAAGAATTATTGAAAAAAGGAATCATGATAAGATACTTTGAAGGTAAAAATTATCTTAGGGTATCTGTAGGAACTTACGAGGAATGCGTTAAATTTATTTCTAATTTAAGGGAGATATTAAATGTCTGTTAAGATAGGTATAATTGATTACGGAATGGGAAATTTAAAGAGTGTTTACAAAGCTTTTAAATTTCTAAAAGCAGAGCCACTATTTATTGATAATGAAGAGAGCTTTGATTGTGACGGTTTAATTCTTCCAGGAGTTGGAGCGTTTGAAGACGGGATGAAAAATCTAGAACCTTTCATTAAAATTTTAAAAAAAGAGGTAGAAACAAAGCCCCTTCTTGGAATATGTCTAGGCATGCAGATGCTTTTTTCAGATAGCGAAGAAAACGGATTTTTCAAAGGATTAGATATTATACCAGGCTCAGTAAAAAAGCTACCCGAAGGGCTTAAAGTGCCACACATGGGATGGAACAGCATTGAATTCTTGGACGATGATCCACTACTAATAGAAATAAAAAATGAATCTTATTTCTATTTTGTGCACTCATACGCGCCTTTCTGTGGGCCTGATTATACTCTTGGCGAAACAGAGTATGGTATAAGATTCCCTTCAATAGTTGCAAAAGATTTTACCTACGGAACTCAGTTTCACCCAGAGAAGAGCGGCGAGTCCGGATTAAAACTTCTTAAAAATTATATAAATATAGTGGAGAGCACGATATGAAAGTATTGCCCGCAGTTGATATTTTGAATAGAAAATGTGTACAGCTTGTAGGAGGAGATCCAGATACCAAAGTATTTGAGAATACAGACCCTCTGGCAATTGCAAAAAAGTGGGCTGAGTACTCAGATTATCTACATTTGATTGACCTTGACGCTGCTATTTATAATACAGATATCAACAGGGATATAATAAAAAAAATACTGTCCGAGATCAAAGTCCCTGCTGAAGTTGGGGGAGGAATAAGAAGTATAGAAGTATTTAGGGAGCTAATCGATGCAGGTGCAGATAAACTCATCATGGGTACATCTGCAGTAAAAAATCTTGAACTTCTAAAAAAGATAAGGGATGAATTTAGGAAGGATAGGATAGTCATAGCTTTGGATGTTAAGGGCGAAGAGGTATCGATCTCTGGCTGGACACAAGGCTCAGGATTAACGATATTTGATGCTATAAAAAAATTAGAAGATTATGCATCTTCTTTCCTCATAACAAGCATAGGTGTTGAGGGAAGGATGACGGGGCCAGACACAGCGCTATACAAAAAGATTTTAGCCCTTACAGATGTAGAAATAATTGCATCAGGTGGGATTTCATCAATTGATGATTTAATAAAGCTTGATAAAATAGGTATTAACAAAGCCGTAGTTGGAACGGCGATTTACACTAATAAAATTGATTTAAATGAGGTAAGGAAAGTTTTTGGGTGATTTGTTTTGAGAGAATCAAAGATTGAAAGAAAAACAAAGGAGACCAATATTAAGATTAAGTTGAATATAGATGGTCAAGGGAAATATAAAATTTCAACATCAAAGAAGTTTTTTGACCACATGCTTGAAACTTTTTCTAGATACAGCCTTTTTGACATAGAGATAAAGGCTGAAGGAGATCTAACTCACCACCTTGTTGAGGACATAGGCATAGCTATGGGAATGGCGTTTTCTGAGGCTATAGGTGACAAAAAAGGGATCAATAGAGTTGGCACGGCCACAGTACCAATGGACGATTCACTTGTAATGACTTCCCTTGATATAGGGGGAAGGCACTATACAAAGTTTGATTTGAACTTCAAGTTTGACAAAATTGAAGAAGTTTCACCTGATTTATTCTTNNTCCTTGATTCTTTTGCCCAGAAGGTCCCCCTAAATCTATTCATAAAGGAATTTTATGGGGATGATGACCACCACAAGATGGAGGCAGTGTTCAAATCATTTGGTAAAGCACTTTTAATGGCAACTTCATTCAATGATAGAATTGATCTTCTTTCAACTAAAGGGGTGATATAACGCACGCAAAGAGAATCATTCCTTGTCTTGATGTTGACCAGGGGAGAGTTGTAAAAGGTATAAAATTTGTAAACATTAGGGATGCTGGAGACCCTGTCGAAATGGCACAACTCTATGACCAGAAGGGTGCTGATGAATTGGTATTCCTTGATATTACAGCTTCATCTGATAAAAGAAATATTATGGTCGATGTAGTTGAAAGGACAGGTGATGTCGTCTTTATCCCATTTACAGTTGGTGGAGGATTAAGAAATATTGAAGATATTAAGGCAATATTACGTGCTGGGGCAGACAAGGTGAGCCTCAATACATCCGCAGTTCAAAATCCAGATCTGATAAAAGAATCTTCAAGAATGTTTGGAAGTCAGTGCATCGTTCTTGCAATAGATGCAAAAAAGAAAGGTAAAAGTTGGGAAGTTTATACTCATGGGGGAAGGACACCAACAGGTATAGACGCAGTTGAGTGGGCAAAGAGGGCAGAGAATCTTGGATGCGGAGAGATATTACTTACAAGTATGGATGCAGATGGTACAAAAGATGGCTATGATATCCCTCTTACAAAGGCAATTTCTGAAGCTGTCACTATCCCCGTTATTGCTTCGGGCGGAGCAGGGAATGCAGAGCATATATGCGAAGCATTGACCAAAGGTAAGGCAGACGCTGCACTTGCAGCTTCAATATTCCATTATGAAGAACATTCAATTAGAAAGGTAAAAGAATACCTTAGATCAAAAAATGTTTCGGTAAGATTATGAGCGATTTTAATCTAAAGTGGGATGAAAAAGGACTTATTCCTGCTATAGTTCAGGATTATAATACAAAAGAAGTCCTTATGATGGCCTACATGAACGAGGCTTCATTGAAAAAGACGCTTGAAACTGGAAGAACTTGTTTTTGGTCAAGAAGTAGACAGAAGTTCTGGTTTAAGGGCGAATCTTCTGGCAATATCCAAAAGGTCAAAGAGGTTAGATATGACTGCGATGCAGATTCTGTTCTAATTCTAGTTGAACAGGTTGGTGTAGCATGTCACGAAGGGTATCCTACATGTTACTTTAGAAAACTAGATGGAAAAATAATAGGTGAGAAGTCCTTTGAAGGGGGACTTTATGTCCTAGATGAGCTTTACAAGTTAATCGAAAAAAGGAAAAAAGAGCTTCCAAAAGATTCATACACAACAAAATTACTTACTGATAAGAATCTCCTCCTTAAAAAAATCGGGGAAGAGTCAAGTGAGGTAATTATTTCATATTCAGAAGAGAAGAATAGGACAGTTGAAGAAGCTTCTGACCTAATTTATCATTTATTTGTTTTACTAGTTGAAAGAGATATAAAACTTGAATCAGTATTAGAAGAATTGAAAAAGAGAAGGAAGTGAATAAATGGATTTAGGAAAAAGATGCGATTTCCATACTCATACAATATTTTCTGATGGTGAGCTTATCCCATCCGAACTTGTAAGACGTGCGAAGGCGTTAGACCACAAAGCAATTGCTTTAACAGATCATGTTGATGCTTCAAATATGGAGTTAATTGTTCCTAGCCTTGCAAGAGTTTCTGAGGAATTGAATCAATACTGGGATATAACTGTAATCCCTGGTGTTGAAATTACTCACGTTCCACCCGAGACAATTAAAAAACTAGCTATCAAGGCAAAAAAACTTGGTGCAAAAATAGTCGTTGTTCACGGTGAGACACCAGTTGAACCTGTAATGCCAGGTACAAATAGAAGCGCAATTGAGAGTGGCGAAGTCGATATACTTGCGCACCCTGGAATAATTGAAGAAAAAGATGCAAAACTTGCAAACAAATCAGATATATTCCTTGAGATAACTGCTAGAGGTGGCCACAATATTGGAAACGGGAGAGTTGCTTCACTAGGTGAGAACTTCATTTTAGATACAGATACACACTCACCGAGTAATCTAATCACTCAGGACTTTGCATACCGTGTCGCTTTAGGTGCAGGACTTAAAGAAGAATCTGCAATAAATGTGATTAAGGAAAATCCTAAAATATTACTTGAAAAGATTTTGTAAATATATACATACCAATAGCTTAATTACTGCAAAACTTTTATAAGTAAATTTTTAAATTTTAAGATTATGGACATAGGGCAGTTTGTCATAAACGTTGTAGAAGCCATACTCTCATTNNGCTGTGAACGAAGTAGGGATACTTATTCTTTTAGTTCTATTGAGATTGGGATTTGACTATGCCAAAAAAATATTAGAAATTTTAATCGTAATTTTTATTGTATACATAGTAATCCAACTTCTGCCTTCTATTATCAATTCAATAGGGTAGCGTT
>DUKX01000082.1 GCA_013329085.1 Methanofastidiosum sp.
GCAAAATTTGAAGTGTTTACTGACGCGAAAAAACAATTTCGATTTAGATTAAAAGCAGGAAATGGGGAAATAATTGCAACAAGCGAAGGCTACACTACGAAAAAATCATGCATGAATGGGATTGATAGTGTCAAAAAGAACGCCCCAGTTGCAGAAATTGTTGAAATAGAAAAGTAATTATTTTCTATTAATTATTAATTTTTTTATTCCTTATTATCCTCTTCTTATTTATCATTTACTTTTGATATACCATTGTTCCATTACTTTGTATTATTATTAAATTACATAATACCTTTATAGATACCTTTAACTTAGATTACAATCAACTGTATTATACCTGTTAATTGGTGGCTAGTTTGACAAATAAACTGATAGTATTCCTAACTGTTATCATATGTATCTCATCTTTCAATAATGTTGCACTAGGCGCACCTTTCGGAAATGATTTCTTCTATAGTGAAGAAGGCGTCGAATCTTTGATTGTACTTGGGTCAAGTGCATCATCAAATGAAGTTATCCAAGCATCTAAGCTTGCATCACTAATTGCAAATTATTACACCAAGAGCACAGTTATAGAAAAAACTGAAACTTATTCGGCTTCGATTGAAAATGTCAGCCACGGCGATACCGTTCTNNTGGTATTCAAACAAGAATAGTGAAAATAACAAATACAGTGCCAATTCAACGCATGAGGAGATCCTCTTAAGAATGGGAGATACAGACATTCCAAAGGATTACTGTCTTGATTTCAATATGTCAAGTATACTCTATAGTGTCGTCAACATCCCTAGATCATCACCCTCAAGCTTATTGAACTGTGATGTTAACATCGAAATCTTATCGTCCTCACAGAAAATAAAATTCTTTGACGAGTATTACTACATCCTTTATAATGGGGACTTTAGGAACAGCGAAGGGGATGTTAGACTGAAATACTTTATCTACGGGACAAGGCAGATGAGTAACAACGTGATGTTCAAAGTTGGTCAGAGAAAGGATTTCGGGTGGTATACAGTAAAGCTTCTGGATATACAGGGGCAACAGACAGAGGAAACATCCTCGGGGGACAAATTCAAAGTACCAAGTTCAGGGACGTTTTCTGGAGAATACAAAGTTTTCCTAGAAGTTTCAGACTTTAAGGGGAGAAATGAGCAGTTCATAATGGTGATGGATGCAAATGGCTCCTGCTGTAGTTGTAATCCATCTCAGTGCGATTCCAACGGTGGAAACGGCGCCTTCTCATTAAACTCCTCCAACAGCTATGAGAATGATCCTTACTACATAATTGAAAAGGAATACATGTTAGTTGACGGGGTTGAGGAAGCTGTATGGTCTTTTCCAACATTTTATATTGACGGCATAAAGGTCTTTGAAGGTGCAAATGGGGAGTATCTTGCAGAGTTCAATGTCTACTCGCTAAAGGACTTTGGGGTAATTTATAATACGCCTTGTTGCGAGCCTTTTATCACAAATCCCAATAACTATAGCTTAAATATCTTAAACAACATGGAGAATATTGTTGCAAGGGGCGTAGATATTGACCTTGATGGGAATTTATCGTCTTACGAAAAGAATATCTCCATTTATGAAACTTTGACCGAGGAGTGCAACACTTCAATTAGATTGTTGGGCGCTGAGGTGCCTGTTTACATAAATCCTGGGAAAGATGGACTATACGGCACATGTGATGATTTCTACGATATCAACTCATCACACCCAAGATTTAAGAAATGCAGCTATGATGGCATTGAAGTTGCCCTTTGTGATAAGATTGATCTTGAATGTTGTGAGCCGCTCTACCTGAAAGGGCCAAATAACTATTTTGATATAAAAATCACAGATCCAATGTATGAAAATATTGATAAAGATGGCGTTAGCTTAGAAGTATCTCAGGATGTCCTCATAAGAACTATAACTTACGACGATACTATAAAGATAAACCCATCAGTCATAATGAAACTTGATAGTGAAGTCACACAATCTGATAAAATCAATAAGAATTTAATTTTGATAGGAAATGAAAACGACAATATCTTGATACAAGAACTCTACAATACGGGATTTACTAAGGTTAAGTGGAGCGCATCAGAAGGAGAATGGGAGTTCATAGAGTTTGGGCTTTATGGAAAGAGGATTGTAATTGTCGGAGGAAAGGATTCAAGTTCACTAAACAGTGCAATAGATGACTTCATTACATTTTCAAGGCATTATCTGTAAATTATCTTTAATCTCCTTCAGTTATTTCTTCGTCTTTTATTACCTCTTCGTAGATTTTCTTTTCTATTTTCTCAATCTTGCCGAGCTTTTTGCCCCACGATTTTAGAAACAACAGATTCTTTATCCCTAGAAATACGAGCGCAATACTTGTCAAAGCATTTAGAGTCACCAAAAAGTATAATGGCATCATCGACCTTCCAACTTTATAGAAGGTTCTTGAAGTTTCGCTATCTGTCAATAGTATTCTCTTAGTCATAAAGAAGAATCCCGAAAGATTCAAAGTAAGTGCGAGTGGTACAAGCAAAAGCACAATGGCCGTCGCTATAAGTAATCTTTTCCTTTCCCTTTCCATATATTCGACTAAATCGTACAATACGTTAACTGAACTCTCGTCCTTCATATTCCCTCAAGCTCCGTGTCAATTTTTGAAAACCATCTGTACCTTTCTATGCCTTTTTCAGTGATGTCATAATAGATTACAGTCCTTTTGCCCCAAGTATCCTCTACTCTTTTGATATACCCAGCATTTTCAAGTGAGTTAAGGTATTTTTCTGCCATTGTCGTCTTTAAGTTTGCATACTGCATTATGTGGGTCTTTAAGGCTCTGCCTCGAGAAGATTTTTTCTTTAGGATGCACTCTAGTATTTTTAGGATGATACTGTTACTGTTCCTGTAGCTATTGTTCATGATGAGTAACCCTTCCCTTAAATATAGAGAATAATTAGGGCCGTCTTATATATTTGTAACTGCTATTAGTGCGACACTTCTATTATGAAAAACCTTTAAATGACTAATATACCAATGTTATATGACTTTGTATCGTTTTTCTGGTGCATAATGTCTTTATATATACTTTAACGTTTTACGATATAAGGTGCATAACGGAGGTATTATATGAAAATAATTCCAATTTTATTTATTACGCTAGTCCTATTATCAACGGCTAGTATTTCAACAGTTTTTTCTGAAGAAGAAAAGGATATTGAAGCTGAAATTTCTGGCGGCTCAACACTTAATGCCGGAACAGAAAACAACCAGATAACAATAAGGATAAATAACAAGATTTCAACTGACTTTTCGAACGTCAAGGCATATCTTGATTTATCTTACCCTTTCTCGGTATCAAGCGAGGACTCAAATGAATTTCATATAGGGAATCTGACAAGTACTCTTGTTACGGCATATTTCACAGTTAACGTTGACGGCGGGGCAAAGTATGGGACTTACAAAGTGCCTGTAAGAATAGTCACAAACTTGGGAACTTACATGGACGAAGTTGAAATCAAGGTTGTAGGGCAAACAGTCCTAAAAGTTGATTCAGTTACTGTTGATGGCGTGAGCAACGCCGCTGTAAATCCTGGGGATATATTCGATCTAGCAGTTACTTTGAAAAATTCAGGTGGAAATGATATTAAAAATGCTAAGGTGACTCTTAATACAAATAATGATAATATTATCCCCGTTAGCTCTTCTCTAAGTGAAAGCTTTACAAATATCCGAGTGGGATCTTATGTACGTTCTATCTTTAACATTGCGATAGATAAAAACCTAGCTCCAAGAAATCAAAAAATGAGTTTGACTTTGGAATTTGAGGATGCCCTTGGAAATAAATACACACAAAATGAAGAGATAGGCCTTCGGATAGTGGGCCAGCCAAAACTAGAGATTGGTAGAATAACATCAAATCCTTCCACTCTCCCGCCAGGTACTGATTTTGTTCTTACCTTGAAGATTGAAAATATTGGAACGGCAGACGCAGACAATGTCAGGCTTCAGCTTGATTCTAAATTCACTGGCAATCCTCAAGCGTTTCTCGGAAGAATAGAGAAAAATGATTATGCAAATGGTGTATTTTATCTAAACACCGCTCAAACTATGGGAAACGTTCCATGCAAGTTAATAATTACTTACATTGATAGTCAGGGCGAATTCAAAAGTGAAAAGGAGTTCAATCTCTCAATAGGGGCTTCTGGACCAACATCCTCTGGAGGCGCAACTTCAACACAGACATCTACAGGCACAAGACCTCAGCAGAATGGCACACCTTTTATTGGAACACAAGGCTCGTCAAGCATACCCATAGTGCCGATTGTAGCCGGCATAGTAATAATTTTAGCCGCCATAGTAGGGGCCTTCATTTACAAAAAGAAGAAGAAGTCCAAAAAAGAAATTGTGCCTCCTGTAACAGAAGAGCAGTAAAATCACCGTATTGAGGGGCGTATACAATGAAAAATGTAATCGAGGCAAGAGGGATTTACAAGTCCTATACGCTAGGGAGTACAGAGGTACCGATACTTAGGGGAATAAACCTCAATGTTGGGGCAGGAGAAATCGTGGCGCTGATGGGTCCATCAGGTTCTGGGAAGAGTACCCTTTTAGGTATACTTGGGGGACTCGACCTGCCCACATCAGGTAGTATACTAATTGATGGTATAGATATCACAAGACTTCCAGAAAGTAAACTTGCCGAGATTAGAGGGACAAAAATTGGATTTGTTTTTCAGGCATATAATCTTGTATCCACATTAACAGCCCTAGAAAATATAGCACTCCCCTCTTATTTTACTAATGGCAAAAAGAAAGACCCCAATGAACTTATCGAGATTGTTGGATTGGGCCACAGGAAGAATAACAAGCCAACAGAGATGAGTGGTGGAGAGCAGCAGAGGGTCGCCATAGCAAGGGCCTTGATTAACAATCCAAAAATACTGTTTGGGGATGAGCCTACAGGAAACCTTGATTCTAAAACTGAAGTAAAGGTGTTACACCTATTTCAAAAATTGAGAGAAGATTTTGGAACAACTATTTTCCTTGTTACGCACTCTGACGAAGTTGCTAGAATAGCTGACAGGATAATCCACATCAGGGATGGGAAAATAAGAGAGGTATCCAATCATGGGTCTCATCTCTAGAATTGGCATTTATTTCAAATACGCCACAAGTTCACTTCTAAGAAGAAAGCAAAAGACTCTCTTCTCTCTATTGGCTATATCTCTTAGTGTTGGCGCAATTATTGCCATAGGTATTGTTAGCTATTCGGCTGAATATACAATATCCGGAACAGTCAAAAGTGAGCTTGGCGGAGATATAATGTTAAGTCTAAGAGGAGGAGGATTCCAGGGACCTGGGCAAACCTCAACAACTACGACTATTGATTTCAATCTAGTTGAAGATTTCCTCACAGGATTAAGGGATGCTGGGACGATAGATGAGTACACCTACACTCTTAATAGCATGGCAGT
>DUKX01000178.1 GCA_013329085.1 Methanofastidiosum sp.
GGGGTTAATCATAAACCTCTAAATACTATTTGTTTTTTCATAATAACACCACTAATATTTTTTACTGATATTTTTATTAATATATAAATTTTTTGGTAATCGTTGTTTACATGTGTTATCTGCCAAATTAAGAAAAAAAGAAATAATTTAATTCCTAAAGCTTGTAACTGATGCCGGGATCCTTCCGCCACGTTTGACAAACTTTGAGCAGTCAATCTTCTTTAATCAATCTTTTCTCCTGAGAATCCATCTGTATGCTGGAAGAATCTTTATTTTTTTGTCACCTATTTCAATCTCTTCTGCCTGCTCAAATGTTAAGATGATACCTTCTTTTAACTTTAAGGCATCCATTGCATCTAACAAGCCATTTATCNNTCATTTTTATTTGAGTAATAATAGATGTCATTATTTTCCCTCTTTAGCTCATTGAATATAGCATTTTCTAAGTTTCTACCTTTGTTCGGTGTAAAGGTAATACCACAAACCTTGTTGAATGCCTGATCAACAAGATATATCTTCCTTGGAGAGCTAAGTTGCTGCCTCAAAGAATGGGAGAACTTTAAGACCTCAAAGAATAGGTAAGAGTTTCCAAGGTATGAGATATATTCCTTCACAGTTATTGCGTTTCCAAGCCCAAGAGTTTTCTTAAGAGAGTTGTATGTGAATTTGCAGGTGGCATTTGTGGCCAGCATGTTCACAAGCTCCTTCAATACCTTCTCTTTTTTTATAGAATATCTAACTATAATATCCTTATACAGAATGTTCTCATAGACCGTTCTTAGGTAATCGTCATCTTGATTTTTTAGGTACTCTGGAAATCCCCCGGAGACAAGATATTCTTCAAAGAGCTTTTGCAGTTTAATTTTATTTTCAGATATGTAAAAATCATCCTTTTTGAAAGTTATTTTCTTAAATGACAGAAATTCGCTGAATGAGAAAGGGTAGACTTCAAACACCTTGTATCTTCCCGTAAGCCTTGTGCCAAACTCTTTACTAAGCAGTGACGCATTTGAACCGGTGATGACTATTTTTTTTCCTTCGTCTTGCAATCTCCTGACAAAAGTTTCAAATTTCTCAACGTTTTGAATCTCATCAAAGAAGTATATCCTGGATGGCCCGTATGATTCTATTAGGACTTCATTTAGAGTTTCAAATTCTCTAGCGCTAAAGTCGAGTAGCCTTTCATCTTCAAAGTTTATATAGCACCATTCAGATTTATTCTGCATGAGCTGTTTTAATAAAGTGGATTTTCCGCATCTTCTAACACCAGTTAGGATAATTATCCTTTCATCGTCAAAGAAATCCAAGATTTTATCTAATAGCTCCCTTCTTACAGTTTCTTTCTGGAAGTTTAGCTCATTCTTTTGATTTATCACTACCTGCCTCAATATCTCTTTGGTAGTCATACTCATTAATAATGAGTACTTATATATAAATCTACTCATTGGCAATTAGTATAAGAATTAGATAATCTAATAATTTTATATCATTATATGATAAAATGAATTATTCCTTATTAGTTAAGAAACTTAATAGTGGAGATGCCTCAATGTTTTTTTAGAATAGGTCCTCCCGCTGTTTTAAGATGTATTTTTTCAAAGAAGGTTTAATGGTGGCATATTCCACAAGATCGACTTTTCTCTTTGTTGCGTCCTCTATCTCAAGTTTGATGTTAATAAAATCTAAAAGACTTAGGCCATCATCTAATTCAACTAGAATGTCTATATCACTTTTGTCTGTATAGTTGCCACTGACTATAGATCCAAATAGTGATGCCCTCTTGACATTATGTTTTTTTAAAATTGGAACAACTGTTTCCTTTATTTTATCTTTTGAAGCCTTTTCTTTCATCAAATACTGTACTGGGTATTTGTATATAAATATTTAGAATATTAGATTAATAAATTAAGAAAAATTAAATTAGTTCCTAAAGCTTGTAACTGATGCTGGTATCCTTCCGCCTCGTTTTACGAACTTCGAGCAATCAATCTTCTTTACAGGCATTACTGCACCTTCCCCTAGTAAGCCACCAAAGTGGACGTAATCGCCCTCTTTCTTTCCTTTGATTGGGACAAGCCTTGCACCCACGGTCTTGTTGTTGTAGACACCTATGGCTATCTGATCTGCTATTATCCCTGCAATAATTTCTGCTGGTGTGTCACCCGGAATTGGAACCATGTCTAGCCCTACAGAGCATACTGATGTCATGGCCTCTAACTTTTCTATATTTATGTACCCTGCCTTTGCAACTTCTATCATCCCTCTATCTTCAGAAACTGGAATGAATGCACCGCTATATCCGCCTATTCTAGAGCTTGCCATTATGCCCCCTTTCTTTACTGCGTCTGTTAAAAGTGCCAAAGCGCATGTGGATCCAGGCCCCCCGCAGTGTTCTATCCCCATATCCTCAATTATCTTTGCTACACTATCCCCAACTGAAGGGGTTGGCGCAAGAGACAGATCAATAGAACCAAAATCGACCTTCATCCTTTTAGCGACCTCTTCACCGATCAGTTCTCCAGCTCTAACTATTTTGAAAGAGACTCGCTTTATGGTGTCACAGAGCTCTGTGAAGTTTCCGTCAGTTTTTTCTACTGCGGCCCTTACGACACCTGGCCCGCTGATACCAACATTAATCGATGCGTCAGAGTTCCCGATGCCATGGTAAGCGCCTGGCATAAATGGAATGTCCTCTGGTGCGTTTGCTAGTACTACAAGCCTTGCGCAACCTGTATCAGATATCTCGGAAGTCTTTTTGATTATGCGGCCCATTCGGAGTATCTCATCCATGTTTATCCCATCACGGGTGGACGCGACAACGACAGATGAGCAAAGTCTTTCTGTTGCCTCCATTGCCTCCGGAATCGACTCAATTAATATGTTATCCCCTTGCGAGGCTCCGCGGTGGACAAGGGCAGTGTATCCCCCGATGAAGTTAATGCCTAAATCTTCAGCTGCCTCATCCAAAGTTGTTGCAATTTTAACTGCCGCCTTTTTTGAAGGCATGCCAAGCGCATTTATTATGAGTGAGATTGGGGTCACAGCTATCCTTTTGTTCACTATCGGGATGCCAAAATCCTCTTGCACCCCGTTTACTATCTCGACAAACTCGCCTGCCTTATCCTCTAGTTTTTCAGCTATTCTCTCACATGTGTGACCGACATCGTTCTTTGCACAGTCTAAAAGATTGATACCTAAGGTTACAGTCCTAATATCAAGCTGCTCAACCTTTACCATCTTGATAGTTTCAAGAATCTCATCTGATGTAACCATACGCTTCAAACCCTGTGCATCCTGTCAAATATTTCCTTTCTCTGTATCAAAAGATTAATGTTAAGCTTAACACCCTCTGCTTCTAAATCATGCTTTATCTTCTTAAAGTCATAGCCTGATGTTTTGATATCGGCTATGGCTATCATTGAGAATACGCCGTCAAGGACAGTCTGGCTGAGCTCTAATATATTGACATTTAGGTCAGCTAGAACTCTTGTGACACCTGCCACTATGCCAGGTCTATCAGCTGATAATACTGTTATAACAATCTTTTCACCAATTGGGTCTGCCATGTCTAGAAAGATGCGTATTATCTTAAAAAGTTAGTGGAAAAAAGAGTTTAAAATAAATAAAAAAGATTTAGGTTTTTTC
>DUKX01000203.1 GCA_013329085.1 Methanofastidiosum sp.
ACACAATCTACTTGACAGTACCGGATTTTGTCATAATTATATTACCTTAAATTAGCCTCAAAAGTTCCTCTTCTCCGAGCAGCATTCCAAAGTTTGAATTTAACTAGTGGTAATTGTATTACCAAGACTAAGCATAACTTTTCAACTTCGCAACCGGGAAGTGTATAATAAACCCGCGACAATCGCGGAAATAGAAACACCTGCTATCGAGAAGGATTGGATTAAGCATGGAACTCTTAAACAAGATTATCGCCTACTGGTATGATTGCATCAGGAACGAAGATATTTTAGAGAAAGACATCTCTATAAATGTTAGAAGTAAAGCCGTACTTTATCCTTTTGACAATGACCCATTCGTCTTTGATAGGAAAGAAAACCTTATCTTGGTCTCTGGAGGCGAAAAACTAACCACCTTCTCAGAATATATTACTACACAGGGCTACGAACCCTATTATGGCTATCCAATTCTATTCTATTTCGACGACGAGTCAAAGAAATACTTAGTCGCACCACTTTTCATAATTAAGGTGAAATTTACGAAGAAAGACCAGCGTTTATATTTGCAAAAAGATGAACAAAATCCAACCTGTGGAATTCAGGCATTTAGCAGGCTTGGATTTCGCACCGAGGAAATTGCTGATATAAGTCAATCTTTAGAAAGGTTGTTTAGGAGTGAGCTTTCGAACGTAAAAGATTTGGCAGGAAAATGTTTTGAGGTCATTCAAAAAGAAGCTGAGTTACCAATTAACGAGCCTATAGACCCTGGTAGGTTAACTAATAGGGAAAAGATTTCAAAGAATATGGCTCCAGGTTTGTATAACAAAAGCCTTGTCTTTGCCGGTGAGAATACCGCTTATAACATTCACCTACTTCAAGATTTACNNGCGGAAAAGTGATTTAGCTAACACAGCCCTTTCACTTATTCTTGAGAAGGTCCCTTCAGTTAAAGGGGTAGAGAGAATACCAGTTCTCCCCTTCCCTTCAAATGAGTATCAAGTGAAGGCTCTGCAAGATATTTTTGAAAATAAGCTGTCCGTCATTACCGGTCCACCCGGCACTGGGAAAAGCCAATATATCTCAAACCTGTTAATTAACCTGTTTCTCGAGGGAAAGTCAGTCCTCTTTGTCAGTCATACCGGCGAAGCTGTTGACGTTGTTAATGAAAAAATAGATGGGCAGTTTAGGAACTTGATATTGCGAACAGGTAGAAAAGAGTTTCGCCAAGAACTTCAAGGAAAGTTTAACGAATTAATTTTGGAGTCGGAAAGAAAGCCAACGAGGCAAGCACAGATAGATCAAATACAATCCATGTGGCAAACGATTCTGAAATATCGCGAAAAATTGCTGGAGCAAGACCAGCTCGAACAACAATTTGAGAACAATTATCTAGCTTACAGCGATAGAAAAGCTCTCTTTTGTGTAGGTTACAATTTAGAGCAGTCATTTGAAGAATTATCCCCCAACTTGGACAAACTCGAAGTTATTAGAGAAAGATTAGAGTACCTTAAGGCTAAAATAGAGAGTAAAAGTTTTTCTTTGTGGGAGAGGATTATTCTTTCCTTCTTTCCACGCTACATCGAGAACAAAAAGGAAAGACTATTTACCAGTTTGAATCGTATTCTGCCACCTAATACTCTTAGGGTTCTTCAAAATTCTTCGCGACCTACCCAGATTAGAGATTGGAATGATGAGGGATGGTCAAGACTTCCAGAATACCTTGAATTACTAAAATCCTTTTTTGAAATTGAGACAATCAGACAGAAATTGGAGACGTTTAAGTTGAGATCAGCGATTGAACGAAAAATTAAGAAGCTGGAAAAGGATTTTTATGATGCTTCAGGAAGATTTGTCAGTGACATTTACATACAAAAAATACTCGGGAAAGGTGAAAGTGTTGGAAAGGTAAAGTCATTTTTGCACCAAGTGTATTCCAGTAGACCGAATGACGATGGTATCGATGATTTTCTATTTAAAGGAGCTCTTGATGTTCTAAAAATATGGTCGTGTACTTTAAAATCAGTCAGAGGGACGTTCCCTCTAAGTCCTGGCATTTTTGATTATGTAATTTTTGATGAGGCTTCGCAGGTTGACCTACCCTCGGCAGCACCAGCCCTTTATCGAGCCAAAAGGGCCATTGTTGTTGGTGACCCTATGCAACTAACCCACGTTGCTGGGTTAACTCGGGACATAGATAAAGGAATAGCTAAAATCCATGGCCTAACAGAGACAAAGGATATTTACCCTTCAAAAATAAGATACTGCGATATTTCGCTCTATAAATGTGCAGAGCATTCGCTAAATCAGAAACCTGTCCTGCTAGCCAATCATTATCGGTCAGAAGACCAAATTATTGCCTTATGCAATCGAGTTTTTTACGGGGGACAACTAAAAATAATGACTACTCTTGACTATTCTCGATACCCCCGCAGTTTACCATTAGGCGCTCATTGGATTAATTGTGAAGGCGAAGTTTTCAAACATCCTGCGGGAAGTAGAATAAATCAGGCTGAGGTTCGATTAGTAAGGGAGGTTTTTCAAGACGTATTACAAAAAATATCAGGAACGAACCTAAGTATAGGTGTTGTAACTCCGTACTCTCGCCAGCAGGACGCAATACACGAAGCAATCTCTCAATCGACACCGGCAGAACTTCTTGAGAAACATAATGTAAAAATCCTTACTGCTCACAAATTTCAGGGGTCTGAGAAAGACATAATGATATTTTCTTTGGTTCTTACGTCTCACGGAAACGGAAACAGTGACCGATGGTATAATATCTATCCTCAGATTCTAAATGTTGCCTTATCCCGAGCAAAGTATCTTTTATATATCGTAGGGGACAAAAACTTCTGCTATGGGCGGATTGGTGTATTAAGAAAATTAGTTCAAACTTACGATGAGCTTAAGAAACAGGAAAAAGCTGAGGAGTATTCATTACATGAAAAATTTGATACTCCAACTGAAAAAATCCTTTTTCAAAAACTACAAGACATAGATTTTGAGAGTCTTAGATACAGATTGATTCCCAAGTTGGTGGTTAAGAGATATACTCTTGATTTTGGACTTGTGGGTAAGAAAAAAATCGATATTGAATGTGATGGATGCCAGCATGAAATTGTCGAAGGTTTTCCGGTCTTGGAGGATGTAGAAAGGGACGATTTTTTGAAAAAGGAGGGGTGGACCATTATTAGATTTTCTAATCATGCAATTTTGGCTCAACCCCAGGTGGTCGTGGGAAACATCTTGCATTTATTGAGAGATTGATGACGTGGCCTTAGACGTGGCCTTACTTGAAGAATAAAAAACAAGATAACCCTTACAGCTTTAGAGTGTGTGTAACGAAATCGGCTAACCAATTTTATTAAATGGTAACTCATTCTGTTTATGCGTGACAAGTAATTGCTGTTGTGCCAATAATTAGTCCCCTTCTTCTCAAACAACAGTTCGGGAACTGTCCCCCCCAGCTCCACCATACTCAAGGTAATTATATTACCTTAAATTGCTGCATAATATTTTTGTCACTTCAATTTCAGCTTCAGCGTTGGGTAATTAATTTCCCTATAATTACCCGCCTTCATGAAAAGTTTTTTCGGATTAATTACATCTTTTTTAAAAAGCCCTATTTCGCCTAGTCTAATAAGATGGAAAGGGGTTGATTTGTGGAAGTAGTCCTTATAAC
>DUKX01000039.1 GCA_013329085.1 Methanofastidiosum sp.
TTTTACGTCAAAAGTGATGTCGATATAAAGTCTCTTCTTTCAAAATTATACGAGATAGCCATGGATATAGGCGCAAAAAGAATTGTCATAGATTCGCTTCCTGCATTTTTCTTTTCTAATGAACCTGAAAAAATGCGTGATGATATCTACATGATGGGCAGAGTCCTAACAGAGACAAAGGCAACTTGTATTCTAATAACTGAGATAATTAATAATCGGGGATATTCTAGATTTGGATATGAGGAGTTCATAACAAGAGGGGTCATCACAATGCATCTTGTCGAGGGGGAAAAGGCCATGCCAAGGATGGCGGAGTACAAGAGGAGCATATTCATTAGAAAAATGAGGGAGACAAATCACAAGATAAAGCAGTACCCGTTTTCTATATCCAAAGAGGGCATAGTAGTATATCCACAGGGAGAGATATACTAGTCCTTGTGATCCATATGATAGCGGTACCAGATACATCCGTTGTTGTCGACGGTAGATTTAAGGCCCTTTTGCGTGACGCTGATTTTGTCAAAGATTTAGAAAGAATTGTTATAGCTGAAGCTACAGTTGCCGAAATTGAGCATCTGGCAAACGAGGGAAAATCCTCCGGCATATCTGGCATTTCAGAGTTAAAGGCCATATTCAATATATCAAAGGAGATATTCGTACCTTTAGAATACTACGGCAAGAGGCCAACAAGATATGAAATCGCAGGTGCCAAAAAGGGAGATATTGATGCCATAATCAGGGAAGCCGCAATGGATCTAGGCGGTACACTTATCACAGGGGATTTAATACAGAAGGATATTGCCGAGGCCAAAGGGATTCAGTCAATTTTTCTAAAGCCCTACAAAAAGGTAAAACTTAGGATTGAAGATTTCTTTGATTTGGAGACGCTTTCCGTTCACCTAAAGGATGGCATCATGCCTGCACGAAAAAAAGGAAAGCCTGGCTCAATAGTTTTAGAAAAATTTGATAGAGTTTACAGCGAGGATGAGCTAAAAGAGATATCTCTTGATATCTTAGAGAGGGCAAAAACTACAAGGGACAGCTTCATTGAGCTTGATGAAAAGGGGGCAAGCGTTGTCCAGTTGCAAGAATACAGGATAGTCATCACTTCGCCACCATTTTCAGATAGATTCGAAATAACTGCTGTAAGGCCTGTAAAAAAGCTCACTTTGGATGAGTATAATCTGCCTGAGCAGCTAATGAAGAGGCTTGAAACTGCAGAAGGCATTCTTATTGCAGGTGCGCCTGGAATGGGCAAATCTACATTTGCTCAAGCAATAGCAGAGTTTTATGCATCTTTAGAAAAAATAGTAAAGACTATGGAAAAGCCAAGGGACCTAAATGTTCAGCCTGAGATAACTCAGTATACTGCACTAGAAGGCGATATGGCAAAAACAGGGGATATACTGCTTTTGGTAAGGCCAGACTTCACAATCTTTGATGAGATGAGGGTCACAAATGATTTCAAGATTTATGCTGATATGAGATTAGCAGGCGTTGGCATGGTCGGTGTTGTCCATGCGACAAAACCTGTTGATGCCATACAGCGTTTCATAGGAAGGATTGAGCTAGGTATTATACCCCAGCTAATTGATACCATCATCTTCATAAAAAACGGAGAGGTAAATTCTGTTCTAGAATTAGAATTTCTTGTAAAGGTGCCCCACGGCATGAGCGAGGCCGACCTTGCAAGGCCCATAGTTGAGATAAAGGATTTCTATACAAAGACACCGCTCTATGAGATTTACACATACGGGGAGCAGGTCGTAGTTATGCCTCTTAAGGCCAGGAGAAAAGAAACTTCTCCCATGAAAAAATTGGCCTTATCTAAGCTAAAGGAAAAATTAAATGCAGAGCTTGGGATACAATTTGAGCTTGAAGCAGTTTCAGATTCCAGGATCGCGCTATTTGTAAAAAATGATGACATCCCTTCAATAATAGGAAAGGAAGGCAAGAACATAAGGGCACTTGAAAATGCAATAGGATTTTCAATTGATGTAAGGCCGATGGAAAAGACACAGGAGAAAGGGAAAAAGGGCAGAATCCCGGTAGATGTTGACTTCAGGGAAAAATATGTTCTCATAAACGTTGAAAAAAAGTTTGCCCGAAAAAATATTAAAATATTCCTAGAAGATGANNGAGCAGATTGAAGATGGAATTTTAAATGGTAAAAACTTATATATACTGCTATAAAATCCGATTTGGGACCAGTGGCCTAGTGGATATGGCGATAGCCTCCTAAGCTATAGGTCGGGGGTTCGAATCCCCCCTGGTCCGTTGTTTTTTAATTATATATTTTTGTAAATATTTTTTCTATGACCTATCCTCAAAACTACCAAGTTTTCCCCGTCTATATCAAAAATAACTCTGTACTTACCAATTCTAAATTTATATTCCCCAATCCTAGTATCCGTTAATCTAATAGAATATCTGAAAGGATTCGAGGAATATTCTTTTATTTTTAAAAGGATTATCTTCTGAGTTTTTTTATCAATTTTCTCTAAATCCTTGGAGGCTCTGTCGGGGATAACGACATTATACATTTAGTATATCCTCTAGATTTTTAAATTTCCCTTCTTTGTATTCTTTCCTCGACTCTTTAATTGAATCAATATATCCCTGACTTGAAAGGGCCAATATGTCTTCCTTCAAGTCTTCCAAAACTTCTTTTAGAGTATCTAATAAAAGTAAAAGAAACTCGTCAACAGTCAAATCTTTTATTTGTGTTCCCATAATGTCATCACTTAATTTTCGATTGGATTATGGTTAATTATATGCTTGATCTCTATGCATTATTCTCAAAAAAATAATTTCATCCTTATCTTTTATATAAGTATAAAATAGCCTGTAAGGTTTGATATATATGTTTCTTTCACCTTTAAAGGAATATCTAAGTGGTTTACCCGATTCGGGATTCTCAATTATTTTTATAATTTGTTTTTTTATTTTATTTTTAAACATTGAATCATTAATAGATTTAACTTGGGATTTAAATTTTGGCGCAAAGGTTATTTTTACCATTCCTTGAGCTCCTCAAGAAACTTTTCCTTACTCATTGAAATAAATTCACCGTTATCTATTTCTTTCCAAGCTTCTTCTAATTCTTTGAGAATTAATGATTCCTCTTCAGTAATTGGATACTCTATTTTTCTTAAAACAATCATGTTATCGTATTCTGTAAAAGTAGCGAAATAGTCTCCATTTTTTATATCTAATTTTTTTATTATTTCTTTTGGGATTAATATCTGACCTTTAGAATTAACTCTGGACAGTTCTAAATTTTTTACTATCTTTATCTTACTATTCATTCTCAACCCCATCTTTATTAATTTATTAACTTTATAAGTCTTTTTTCCTCTAGTTTTTGTCAATGGTAACATAAAATCTTTAATTAGAATTAGTATTCAATTCAAATCAACCAAAATTATATAAATGTACTTAATTTCTTTAGCTTGGGAGCCAATGCAGTATAATTTCTCAAAGGGTACAAAAAATTTTTTGGCTCCCCCAAAAACTAAAACTTATAAGTATTAACTTCTAAGGACAATTTATGCCTTGGAGTTTAAAGTTTGGAAGTATATTCGGCATCCCGATAGAGCTTCACATCACGTTTTTGCTGCTTCTTTTGATTTTTTCGATATTTGGATTCATCCCTTTACTAGTAATTGTCCTGTTATTTGCTTCAGTTTTAGTGCATGAGCTGGCGCATTCCCTAGTTGGAAGGCATTACGGCGCTAAGATTAAAAAGATTACCCTTCTGCCGATAGGTGGGGTGTCCCAGATGGAGGCGATACCAAAGGGGCACGAGTTTGCAATTGCTGTGATTGGACCTTTTACAAGCATAGCTCTGGGTGCAGTATTATTTTTATTTGGATCTCTTTTTGGGCTTAACATGTACTTTGACCTAAACTGGGTCGAGTTAACTTCGCTGAAAGACATAGTTAGAATTGTGATGTCTCTAAACTTTTTACTTGGGCTGTTTAACATAATTCCGGCATTCCCCATGGATGGTGGCAGAGTCTTAAGGGCATTTTTATCGACAAGGATGGAGTATCTCAAGGCAACAGAGATCTCTGTTAGGATTGGCCAAGGGCTTGCAATCGTTTTTGCATTTGTCGGCGTTTTTTATAATCCATGGCTTATTATAATCGCCTTTTTCATATACATTGGGGGTATGGGGGAATACCAGTCAACCCAGATGTCATCAGCGCTCAAAGGGATAAAGGTAAAAGATCTAATGGTAAAAGATGTAGTTACAGTTTCACCACAAGACACTTTAGAAGACTTTGAAAAGCTCTTGATTGAAAAAAGGCACAAAGGATACCCTGTTGTTTTTGATGGCAATCTTTTAGGGATCATAACTATAAATGAGCTTCTCTCAGTTCCAAGGATTAAATGGATCGAGACTAAAGTCCAAGATGTCATGGTGAAAGATATAATCATTGCATCACCTAAGATGGAAGTATTTGAGCTTCACAAAAAACTCACAGAAAAAAATCTTGGAAGGGCGCCAGTCCTTGAAAATGGGAAGCTGATAGGATTCATATCAAAAACAGATATACTCAAATTCTCCGAAATACTTATGCTAAAGAGGATGTAAATGAAGGAATTTCTGAAAGTAGGGGATACTAATTACATAATTCTTGGTACCGCGCATGTCTATGAGAAGAGTGTTATTGAAGTCCGGGAAGCAATAAGAGAAGAAAAACCGGATATAGTTGCCCTCGAGCTTGACCCTGCAAGGCTCGATGCGCTCTTGCACAATGATGATAGAAAGCCAACGCTTCGCGAGATGAAAGATTTTGGCTTCAAAAATGCACTTTTGCTATTGTTTATGTCCTATCTTCAGAAGAAGATATCAAGTGATACGGGGATTATGGCGGGAAGGGAAATGATTGAGGCTGCCGTAGAAGCTAGATCTTTAGGAATACCTGTAGCATTAATCGATAGGGACCTTAGGGTAACGATACAGAAGCTCTTAGAAAAAGTTGGATTCAAAGAGAAGGTCATGATTTTAAAAGATGCGATTTTGCCTGACAAAGAGTACTCAATTGATTATGTTTATGAAAATCCTGTAGAGTTGGTTCATGAAATAAAAGAAAGGTATCCCTTCATATTTGAGGTACTTGTGGACGAGCGGGACAGGTTCATGGCAGAAAACTTAAAAAGAATACAGAAGAAAAAGGTTTTAGCTATCGTGGGAGCAGGTCATGTTTCTGGGATAAAGAGATATTTAGGTGAGACAGATGTATAATTTTACTAAAAAAGAAGTTATTGAG
>DUKX01000080.1:0-748 GCA_013329085.1 Methanofastidiosum sp.
TTGAGAGAGGTATTGCAAAATTAGTCTATCTTGCAGAGGATATAACCCCTGAAGAAATCATTGCGCACATACCCCTAATTTGTGATGAAAAGGAAATACCCTATATTTACGTTCCAAGAAAGGATGAACTTGGTGCAGCAATAGGTATTGACGTTTCAACAGCAGCTGTTGCAGTAATAAAAGAGGGCAAGGCTAAGGATCTTATCGATGACATCATTGTCAAGGTAAAAGAACTTAGAAAGTGATTCAATGGCCGAAATTGATAGAGGAATACCGGCAGAAGTCTTGGAGATTGTCGTTCGTACTGGCGTAACAGGTGATATATTCCAGGTAAGAGTCAAAGTACTCGATGGAATGGATAAAGACAGAGTCATCACAAGAAACTTAAGAGGCCCGGTAAAAATCGGAGACATCGTTGTTCTAAAGGAATCTGAAAGAGAAGCAAAGGAGATAAAGACGCCAAGGTGAGATCATGCCAAGAAAAGTTAGCTGTTCTTTTTGTGGAGACCCAATAGCTCCTGGAACAGGCCTTATTTTTGTGAGAAAAGATGGAGTTATCTATAACTTTTGTACTCGAAAGTGCGAAAAGAATATGATTGGCTTACATAGAAAGCCAAGAAAAATCAAATGGACCGAAGAGTACAGAAAAGAAAAGGCCCTTAGAACTAAAAAATAATTTTATTAATATATTTTTTTAATTGGTGTTTAGCATGAGCGAAAGAACTTTAATTATTTTAAAACCTGATAC
>DUKX01000080.1:770-1892 GCA_013329085.1 Methanofastidiosum sp.
AGTCTTATTAGCTACATTACTTCGTGCCCAGTTATCCTTGGGGTAATCGAAGGGGATGATGCCATAACTGTGATAAGGACTTTATGTGGCGCAACAGACCCTCACAAAGCAGCCCCTGGAAGCATAAGAGGGGATTTTGGATACAAGAAAGGAAATGATATATTCAATGTAATTCACGCATCAGATTCTCCAGAAAGTGCAAAGAGAGAAATTTCATTATTCTTCAAAGATGAAGAAGTTTTTAATTACAACAAATAAACAGATCGTTGTTTAAATGATAAGGCAGCCAATTATCTCTGTCCTAGGGCATGTAGACCATGGGAAGACATCTCTTTTAGATTATATTAGAGGTACAGCCGTTGCTTCAAGAGAAGCAGGCGGAATTACTCAGCATATAGGTGCTACAGAGGTACCCATTGACACAGTGAAGGCTATTTGCGGAAAAGATTTTGAAAAATGGGGCATTAAACTACCGGGATTGCTATTTATCGACACACCTGGTCACAAAGCATTCACTAACCTTAGATCAAGGGGTGGGTCTCTTTCTGATTTGGCTGTTTTGATAGTTGATATAAATGAAGGATTACAACCCCAGACTTTAGAAAGCATAAACATCCTTAAGAATTACAAGACACCCTTTGTAATGGCCTTAAACAAGATTGACAGGATTAACGGATTCAACATAATTCCGAAGTCTACTTTTGGTAACGTCATATCCAAGCAGAATGAGAATGTTAAATCACTACTCGACCAGAAGATATGGGATTTCCAAGCGAAGATGTATGAGCAGGGATTTGACTGTGACTTATACAATAAGATTTCTGACTATACTAAAAAGATTGCAATGGTGCCTATATCTGCTAAAACTGGTATGGGTGTATCTGATCTTCTTCTCCTAATAGCAGGTCTTTCTCAGAAATTTTTGAAAGACAAACTAGAGATTGATGAAAACGATCCTGGTAAGTGCACAATATTAGAGGTCAAGGAAGAAAAAGGGCTTGGCATGACACTTGACGTTATAGTATATGATGGAGTCGTTAAGAAAAAGGACAATATAGTTTTTGGCGGAAAAGACGGCATATATGTTACAACTATCAGGGCTTTACTTAAGCCGAAGCCACT
>DUKX01000080.1:1919-2405 GCA_013329085.1 Methanofastidiosum sp.
AATGAAATCTCAAAGGAAATTAAATCAATTAAGATTGAAAGTAATATTTCTGGTGTTGTAATAAAGACCGACACACTTGGAAGTCTTGAAGCAATAGTGATGGAACTAAGAGAACTGGGCATTGGTATAAGAAGAGCAGATATCGGTGATGTCACAAAACAGGACATAATTGAAGCCAAATCAGTTAAGACTGATGATAAAGTTACGGCAGTTGTTTTTGCATTTAACTCAAAAGTCTTGCCTGACGCAAGGGAAGTGGCAACTAAAGAAGAAATTAAAATATTTGAAAGTGACATTATCTATAAATTAATTGAAGACTACGAGGCCTGGAAGAAAGAAGAAGTTGAAAAGGAAAAGAAAAGGAAGTTTGAAGGGATTATAAGACCTGGAAAGATAGAACTTATGTATCATCATGTTTTTAGAGTTACCAAACCAGCAATAGTTGGAATCAAAGTATTGCGCGGGAGAATAAAAACTGATGTTTCT
>DUKX01000080.1:2441-2656 GCA_013329085.1 Methanofastidiosum sp.
TATGTTAATATCCCGCTTCCAGATTACAAAAAATTAAAGTTTGAAATATATAATGAACTAACAGAGGACGAAAAGGAAGTCCTTGAAGAGTTTATTACCATAAAAAGGAAGGAGGACTCTCTTTGGGGCATATAATTTTATTACCAAAAGGTTTAAATATGATTTTAAGTTATAGAAATTTGTTAACTTCTTATTATTTAAGTAATTATTTTGAG
>DUKX01000246.1 GCA_013329085.1 Methanofastidiosum sp.
GCCTTGCCTCTGGAGCTTTTTACAACGTCATCATTTTTAGGGTGGAACAAGCGTAGTGGTTCCACCCTAACCCTAATCGGTGGATGCGCTTCGCTTCACCTACTCTACTTGGATTAACTTCTATTATGGAAGATAAGCTACTAAGATATATTGAATTATTACTTAAACTTTATCAGTCTGTGATCGACAAATCTAGTCTGCAAGGAAAAGAATCAGAAGAATTTAACAGGCTTTGCCGAGAAATATTCGAGGAACTCATCCGTAATCCTGGTGGCATAATATACATCGAGACCAAAGAAAAAAAAGATGTATATAAACTTGGGGTCGAAAGATTATTGGAAATTTACTCAAAAGAACAGATTTTAGATGAAATTCTGTCAGGCGGATATGACGGTATAGTTTTTGATGGGGTTGATAAATACGCTGAACGAGCTAAAGAACTTATCCCAACTTTTATAAATATCGAGCCTTCAAATAAGGAATTTCATGTGTTGTACAATGAGGCTATGAAATGTTGGCTCTATGGTTTGGAAAACAGTGCAGTAATCCTCTCGCTGACTCTATTAGAAAACACGTTAAAAGGTAAAGGTGGCAAGGACAAGGATTCAAGCAATAAGAACCTTTGTAACCTCATTAAAAAATTCGAAAGTGACGGCATATTATCCAAGATAGGTGCAGAAAAAGCACATGAAATAAGGAAAGTTAGAAACAAGATAGTTCATCACGGCCTGAATGTAGCTTCATCTGAGGCTTTAAGGTTAGTAAGGAGCACAAAGGATATTTTAGAAGAAATATTCAATTAGAAATCCATAAAAAATAATTATTCAAAACATAGAAAACAGGTAAAAACTTTTTATATTCAATCATGAGGATTTATGAAAAATAAATTTTATTCATCTTTGATGTTAATGACGATTATTACAGTTTTGTTTCCATCTGTCTGTTTCTCTGAATTGAAAACAGTTCAGGGGGAATACTGTGATGTGTATATGGGGGATTTGAAAAATAAGAAAGAATTAGAAGTTTTCAGAAAGACTTTAAGGACAAAATCAATAGAAAATGGTCTTGATAACCATATTCACAAAACATTGAAGGGGCGATACACTCACACATGTATTAGTTATATTACTGGTAACTACTTGGAGAAAGTGGTGGTTGTTAGTCATACGGAAAAGGGAAGGAAAATATGTGATAAAGTAAAAATAACTTTTGACCCGGAAGTAATGAATAAATATCTTAGTCAAATCGAATGTGATTTATTTTTAAAATCAGCAATGGAATCAGTATGTACAGGGTGGGATTATGACATTGACGATATTCTGACAAAGAAAACTGAAAAAATCAACATAGGTCTTATTATAGAAATAAAAATACCTGATTTTGAAGTATCTAAAAGAGAGCAGTTGGAAAATGAACAGGAAAAAGAGTTCTTCACCATGACAAAAAGGGACAAGGACAAATACAAATTTATAGACCGAAGACATTTGAAAACAATCTTAGAGGAACAAAAATTATCATCTTCTGGGATAACAGATAGTGAGACTGTGAAATTAGGAAAAATCCTCAATCTGGACATCATCGTTCTCAGATTGATTTATGAAAATAGTAAGGTAACGAAAGTCTTGAAGGTTGATACCGGAGAAGTCTTATTATTCAAGACATATGAGACGTATAAGGAAACGAAAGAAGAAGGATGGATTTCTCATGGTGAAGCAGAAGATGGTGATTTTTATTATGATAATCGTTCTATAATGAAGGTACGTCCAAATATAATAAGAGTATGGAGTAAGTGTATATTTTCTAAAGCTTGGATAGAAAAAAATAAAGATTTTTTCCAAAACTTAAAAAAAATGATCCCACAAAGTGATTATAATAAATTACACCACAGGACAACACTTTACGAAATTGATTGTTTGAAGAATACATATCAGAATATTCAGTATGTGGATTATAATGATGATGATAAAAGTTTATTCAATTTTTACGACTATCTAGTAGATAAGGAGATACGTCAAATAATCCCCGATACAATATTGGACGTATTACGAAGAAAAGTCTGTGAATAGTTGAATTAATTGGGGGCAGCAGGAACACAGGGTGCAGCCATTGACATCGGACAAACTGACAAAAAAGATTCCCTAACATCACTCCAACCGCCCTGGAATACGCAGTGCAAATAACACACTCAGTAGCCGGACGGATGTCCTTTAACGTTGGGTGAAACAGAGGGACGCTGTTAACTTTTTAACTTCCTGACATTTCAAGGAGTAAATAAATTGACTGTTTACATTTAATTTTGTCTAACACAAACAAGCCAGCCGATCGCTACCGTTCCCACTTATACAATTTTCGCTCCCAAAAACGGCAGAGCAACACTTCCCTTATGCCTAAAACAAGCAATTTAAACGGAATTTTTTCAATTTTTATGGTATTATTATCAAAAGTTGTTGTCTGGAGGTAAGAATATGGAAACAAAACTGAAAATGATTTATTGGAAGGGCGAAAAATTTTGGATAGGCAAATTGATTGAACATCCAGAAATAATGACCCAAGGTGAAACTCTTGAAGAGCTTGAAGAGAACATGAAAGATGCCTACATGCTTATGACTATGGAAGATGTTCCTGAAAATCATGACGTAAGGGAACTTGCTTTCAATCTATGAAGAGAAAGGAACTTATTAAGAAAATCACTTCCTTCGGCTGCAAGTTTGTAAGGCACGGCGGCCGTCACGATCTTTACATTAATCCTAAAACTGGTAAAAAGCAGCCCGTTCCAAGACACGATGAAATAGATGAACATCTTGCCAAGCATATAATTAAAGAATTGGCATAGCCTGTCAAGGCAGCCGATCACAGCCCGCTGGGCTGCTCCGGTTCAGCTTTTCGTTAGATTAATATATATTGTCCCTTTACTGTTGTTGTATCCGGAAAATCTGGTGCAGATGCGTTGCCTTATCAAGAAAAAGCCATAAAAAGAGCTTTAAGGGAGATAAA
>DUKX01000081.1 GCA_013329085.1 Methanofastidiosum sp.
TATTTTGCCTAACTCCGCTAAGGCGCTTGGTCCTATCTTTCAGTTATATTTATATTTATTGAAAACAAAATAATTATGGTATGGGGAGATTTCTTCATAGTTATCACCGTTATGGGTTACACCTCCTCGTACTGATTTTTTTGGCAATGCCAACTTTTGAGATCCCATTAAACGAATTGGCCCTNNAAAAATAAAAATAATATTTGGACTTATTTTTTCTTAGCGGCAATCTTGAAAAAGTCAGCCTTTAGGTTAGGATTTTGTTTTATCATTTCAAACATCTCCATGAAAGCCCTCATATCTTCAAGCATGTCTGGCTTTTCCTGTGCAAACTTGAAATAATCATTTCTAATTTCACTGCCTATTTTTTCTATGTTGAGTATCCTTTCCTCTTTTAATGGCATGCCGCAGCGATAGCAGTATTCTGAAGTTGGGCTGCAGTCGTGATAAATACATAATCTGCATATTTATTAAGAAAATTACTCCCTAGTCGCACTTCTTTATTTGAACATTAATTTAATTAAGAGCATATAAGAAATATTTAAATATATAATAAGCTTATTTAATATTAGGAGATACTATGTGGCTTCAGATGAAAATGTATATGTTAATTGGATTAATGTTTGCCATACTATATGGATTTTTACTTTTTGTAGGGGCTGCCGTTGGTTATTCGGGCCAGAGTTTTATTAATTACGCAGTTATTTTGGCACTGGGAATGATGTTTGTACAGTATATGATTGGACCAAAGATGGTCGAATCATCAATGAAGGTAAGATATATCACTGAAGGGGATAATCCAAAGCTCTACAGAATTGTTGAAGAACAGGCTAGAAAAGCGGGCCTAAAGAAAACACCTCGTGTCGGTATATGCCCAACTCCAATGCCAAACGCATTTGCTTTTGGAAGATCAAAAGGTGATGCAAGGGTATGTGTTACAGAAGGTATTACCAATTTACTTTCAGAGGATGAACTTAAGGCTGTAATAGGGCACGAAATTTCTCATGTGAAACATAGTGATATGGCAATTATTACTTTACTTAGTGCCGTTCCAATGATAGCTTATTACATGTATATGTCTTCTTTATACGGCGGAAGGGTAGGTACAAGTAATGACCGGAATTCAATTGGAACAGCTATGGTGGGGATAGTAGCATTAGTTGTATACTTTATTACAAATCTATTAGTGATGTATGGGTCAAGAATTAGGGAATACTATGCAGACAAAGGAAGCGCGGAAATAGGAAATGAACCTCACCAATTAGCATCGGCACTTTACAAACTTACATATGGTACTGCAAAGACACCAAAGCGAGAAGTGCAGAGATTAGAAGGGATCAAAGCTTTCTTTTTAAATGATCCAACTAAGGCAATGGGTGATTTTAATGAGCTCACTGAAGTGGACAGAGATATGAGCGGAACTATTGACAGAAATGAACTTGCNNGAGCTAGATAAGTAAAAGGGAAAAGATGCCCAATGAAATTAAAAACATTCCTTGAGTTACTAGCTCTAGTCCTAATTTGGTCGGGATCATGGATTGCCATAAAGTGGGGATTGACAGAAATTCCCCCATACTCTCTTGCTTTCTTTAGATTTCTTATTGCGTGCCCTGTAATTGTTGCAATTACATACCGTCTTGAAGGAATTAAGAGTCTTAAAATTAATAAAAATGAAATAATTACCTTTTCAATTCTTGGTCTTTTGGGAGTTACTCTAGTTCAGGCAATTCAGGTATATGCTTTAAAATTTACAACTGCGATAAACTCATCGATTCTTATTAATTTCAATGTCCCTTTTATAGCAATCTTTGCAATGATTTTCTTGGGTGAAGCGCTTACCAAAAAGACTGCCTTTGGAATATTTGTTTCCTTTATTGGTGCAGTTATTATTGTAATCAACGGATCACTCTCAGGATTCCAGAGGATTAATATTGGAGATATCCTGATAGTATTAACAGGTATTTTCTGGGCAGCTTATTCTGTTGCAGGGAAAAAAACAATGGAGCAAAGAACTCCTCTATCTATGACTTCCCTTTCATTCCTATTTGGAACTATATTTTTGTTTCCAATGGCATTGTTTGAATCTAGATTTTCTTTCATTAGTGGGGTCACAATGTTAGGTGTGGGCTCTGTTTTATACCTCTCGCTTTTATGCTCAGTATACGCATATATATGCTGGAACAGATCAATGAAATGTGAAAAGGCTTCAAATGTTGCAATGTTTTTGTACTTTGTTCCTGTTGTTACTGCAATAATGGCTTGGTTTCTACTTGGAGAGGTAATTACACTATTCACAGTGCTTGGTGGAATATTGGTAATCTTTGGAGTATACCTTGCAGAAAGATAATTACCATAGAAATATTCAGTAACTCTTTTATATAATATTTTAAAATCGAATTTATGGTAAAAGAAGTTCATGCTGCACATATTCTAGTTAAATCAGAAGAACTTGCAAAAGAAGTTCTTGAAAAAATAAAAAGAGGGGACAACTTCTCTGAACTAGCAAAGAAATTTTCCCAATGCCCTTCAGGTAAAAAGGGCGGCGATCTGGGATTTTTCTCAAGACAGAAGATGGTAAAGGAATTTGAAAAGGCTGCCTTTGAAGGGAATGTGGGGTCTGTAGTTGGACCTGTTAAAACACAGTTTGGCTGGCATCTGATAAAAATACTTGAAAAGAAATAATTTATCTCTTCAATTTTGTCATTATTTCTTCCCAGTCGTCATATATGACTATCTCAGCCATTTGAGTCTGTTCGTTCTCTTTTATTACTAAATCTCCATACTTACTGAAAAACCTCATGAGGTCCTTCAAGTCAAGTAATTCTTTCACCCAGCATTTGTTTATTTTATCAAATTGCGCATCAATACAGGGAGGGTCTTCAGGATTGGAATTACCTTTACTAACTCTTGATATTACAAACTTCATTTTCTTTCCTCCTCCTGTTTTTATAAAAATAAATTATAATCCAAATAATAACTATATACTTCAAATCTTATATATTTTACTATAACAAAACTTAAATAAAGAATTCTAACCTTACGCTTATGGAAATAGAAGCGATTATTTTCGATGTCGATGGTGTTTTACTTGACTCTTTTGAAAGTTGGTTTACCTCTTTTAATCAGACTTTAGTTGAGTTTGGGAAGGACGTAGTTGATAGGGAAACTTACAGGGAGATATTCTGGGGCCCTTCAGTCGAAGAGGACTTGAAAAGATACGGCCTTGGAAAGGATGCAGTTGAGGCTGCATTAAGAAATCAAAGAAACAATGTACATTTGATGAAACTCCATGAAAAGGTCCATGAAACTCTAGATTCCTTAAAGGAATTCAAGCTTGGAGTTGCGACAAACACACCAAGGATAAATCTGGAAAAAACTTTTAATTATTTTGACCTTCACAAGTATTTTGAAGTTGTAATGTGCCTTGACGATGTTGAACGGCCAAAGCCGCACCCAGACATGCTTCTAAAAGCGTCAGAAATACTAAAAGTACCAATTACAAAGATGGTGTTTGTAGGAGATACCAAATCGGATATGGCTGCAGCTAAAGGTGCTGAATGCCATTTCATAGGAATAAAAATAGGAGATAAAAAAGTTGATGGAATAAAAGATTTACTACCTATTTTATACTCTTGATTCTTTTGCTTTTCCTCTCAATCCTGCGTATCCACACTTTCTGCAGCTTTCAGCTTTCCATGGATTTCTCGCGTTACATTTCATGCAAATTTTTACATGAAAAAGTCTCTTTTCTGCTAACTCGTTCTTCATTACATCTCCCCTATAGAACTTTTTCTGTTCTTAATCCCTTTTAAATATTTCTCTTGGAAATCTAAAACTTCTTCTCCATCCTTAGATTTTGAATAGCCTTCTAGCACTTCCTGATTAATTTTAAAGAACTCATTTCCCCAGTTGAAGCTTGATAGGACCTTTCTAGCATGCTCTTTCTCCCCCAATATGTATAATGCCCCTGAAAACGCTTCAGCCGTAGATAGTTTTCCTGGTTTGCCATAGTTTACTGGATTTGAAGGGACTAAAAATGGCAGAATCCTCCCCTGCACCCTTGATTTTATCTTATCAAAGCTTCTCTCCGCATCAACCCACGAACAGTCAAGTGCTGCAATGCCATTCTTTGAGAATTTAACATCCTCGGGGGATAGTACTTCCCTTGAGAAGGGATTTAAGAGGATACAATTATTTGGTAGACTCTTTACGTTTTTTACAAATGTGACTTCGCCGAATTTTAGTAGCCTGTGGGCAGTGCATTTCTTAGGGTCGTCTTGGCCTAGATTATAGACGATGAGTTTCACAACTGTCAAATATTACTCCACAATAAAAGATTTTCTAAAGTTTTAAATACGATGATTATTTTTTTAATTTATGGTCAGTGCTATAGTCTTTGATTTAGACGGGGTACTTATAGAATCCCATTCCTCGTGGGAAAGACTCCATGAATATTTCGGTGCAGATGAGAAAAAGAGAAAGGAAAATATGAGCCGATATTTTTCGAAAGAAATAGACTATGGCCAATGGATAAGGGAAGACGTTTCCTTGTGGAAAAGAAATGGAATCCTTCCGCATAAAAGTGAAATTGAAGATGCCCTCAAAGATTATGTTTTTATTGATGGGGTTAGGGAATGTATCAAAATCTTGAAGGAAAAGGAATTAAAACTTTTTATTATTTCTGCGGGTATTGATTTGCTAGCCCAAAATGCAGGAACTGAATTAGGCATATACGATATTTGGGCCAATGGGTTTCAATATAATGAAAGGGGATATCTTACGGGAAAGGATGTCTGGCGAGTTGACCTATTAAGGAAGGATATTGTAATTAACAAGATTATGGAGAAAAATCACTTTAAAAAAGAAGAGATAATATCAATAGGAGATTCAAAATATGACATCCCGATGTTTAATTTATCAGGTTTATCCATCGCATTTGATCCAAAAGATGAAGAGGTAAAAAAGGAAGCTGATATTACTATTTGTGAAAGAAACCTTTTAAGGATTTTAGATTATATTAAGTTATGAAGGATGCCAAGATTGAAATTGTTTACACCCATGAAAAAGCAAAGGACATTGAAAGGCTCCTAAGAATCGAAGAGAATAGTTCCCCTTTTTTTAAGACTAGATCTAAGATTAAAACAGAAGGCAATACCCTAAAAATTACAATAGAATCAGATGACATACCTGCACTGCGAGGTTCTTTTAATACTTTCATGAACTGGCTTATGGCTATAGAAGAAGGAATGAAATTATAAAAAAATAAAAAATTATTTTAATCCTAGTGTTTTCTTGTTCAGGATAACCTTGTGTGCTTTTAGCCTAATGGCGTTTATCCTTATGAATCCCTTGGAATCGGTCTGATCGAATCCACCCTCGACATCCATGCTTGATAGTTCTTTGTTGTATAGTGATGTAGGTGACTCCCTTCCAAGCATCATTACGTTGCCCTTGTATAGTCCAACTACAACTTTTCCATCGATAAACTCTTGGCTCTTGTTAAATGCCGCCATTAAAAAGTCCATTTCTGGAGAGTACCAGAACCCATTGTATATTAGCTCTGCAAACTTTGGCTCAAGTGTCTGTTTGATGTGCATGACTTCCCTGTCCATTGCTATTCCTTCAATATCCCTGTGAGCCGCCCATAGAATTGTAGCACCTGGAGTTTCATATACCCCCCTACTCTTTATACCAACAAACCTGTTCTCAACGATATCTATCCTACCGACACCGTTTTCTTTTGCAAGCTCATTTAAGTATAAGAAAAGCTCTAAAGGTTTAGTTTTTACAGTTCCATCGTTTTTGTTTGTGACTTTTACTGGAAGTCCATTTTTGAAGTCTATTTCTACTACTGTTTGTTTATTTGGAGCGTCCATTGGAGATTTTGTTATCTCAAACATGTCCTCTGTTGGAGTAAGCATGGTATCTTCTAAAATGCCTGCCTCGTGGCTTAGGTGCATCAGATTACCATCTTCGCTGTAAGGTTTTGAAACTGAAGCCTTAATTGGTATACCTTTTGCTTCAGCATATTTTATCAAATCACTCCTTCCCTGAAACTGCTGTAAATACTTTGGAATTTTCCAAGGTGCAATTACATGGATAGAAGGATTTAAGGCATAATAAGTAAGTTCAAATCTAACTTGATCATTACCCTTTCCTGTAGCTCCGTGTGCAACGTATTTTGCTTTTTCTTTTTGAGCAATCTCAATCTGTTTCTTTGCAATTAAAGGCCTTGCAAGAGATGTACCCAAAAGGTATCTGTTTTCGTACATCGCATTTCCTTTTAATGCCTGAAAGATGAAGTCTGTGACAAACTCCGCTCTCAAATCTTCAACATATACTTTCGTTGCTCCGCATTTTATCGCTTTTTCTTTAGCAGCCTTGAGGTCTTCATCCTGGCCAACATCGGCTATGAAACATATTACGTCATATCCTTCATCTATCAACCAAGTCAAGATGACACTGGTATCAAGACCACCAGAATAAGCCAAAACAACTTTATCTTTTACCATTAGAATCGCCGTGCATGAGGTATAAAAATTGCTTAAAAGAATAACGACCGAGTTGAAACTTTTTATATCCTAATTGTTTTAAATAATACTTTCTTGTTCAATAATAATAATCCTGTTATCTATGATTGCGCCTTTGACATTATCGCCTGTTTTTAATTCTCTTTTTAGACGAACTTCATCTCTTGAAACATAAAATGTCTCATAATCGCCTGCTAATTTCATCATCTGGTATCTTTCAGGCGTAACTTCTGTTACTGAAAGGTCTATTGTCTCAAGCAAATCCTTATCAATTATCCTTATCACCTCTTTTTTGAGATCCTTTTCAAACTCTTTCCCCTTAATACTTAATTGACTTCCATCTTCAAGAGATGTGAGTTTGAAGTTATCGCCTGCAATGTCAATTAAATACAAATGACCACGATAGTATGCATATCTTTGTGTCAAATTTTTTAATCTCACAGATAAAGTTGTCCGGTATATTCTTTTCCCAGTGTCTTTGTCAAGCCCCATAAGTTTATGTGCTTCACCAGTAGAGCCACTGAATCTCTTGATTAGCTCATTTGCAATCTTTCTTGCGGCAGACAAAGANNTCATTTGCTCTTTCTAGCTCAATTTTTTTCTCATCGTTTCTTATCTGGAGTATTGCTTCGTAATATCCGCCATAGAATCTTGAGCACCTCTGGCATTGCTCGCCAGACAAGTGTATCTCAGTCGAAGCTTCCATGTCAAATGATGGATCCTCATGAAAAGGTCTTATAGTAAGTTTTACTTTAGAAATATTGCCTTCTTCAGTTAAATCAACTTTTGCCTGTATCTCTTCTTTTGTTTTAGAGAATTCTGTAACAAACTCGATATCTCGATTTGAAGAAACATTATTTTTCAAGATTTCATTGGTGAAAGAGAGCTTATCTTCAAGAGTTTTCCACCTGTTTGTGTAATAGGAATTACAGCTTTTGCAGTAAGGCACTTTTATCTTTCCAGGGATAGAAAATTGAAAAGATTCTTTTAGGTAGCACTCTCTGCATCTGCCATCCGTAAGAGTATCCTCTTTACCGCAAACAAAGCATCTTTCCATAAGTATAAGTAAGATAAATATTGTTTAAATTGCTTTTTATAGATAATTATATTTCACATCTTAGCACTCTGAGCATGCACAGTATCGCCTATTACTAAAATACATTCTTTCGTAATCAGCCCTTCTTCCAAAGCTATTTCTATAATCTTTTTGCCAACAAGATTTAAGATTGTGGCGTTCTTCATGTGGGGCAATATTTCCTCTTTTTGGCCTTTATTTTTACCATAAAAGGATTTTTTTACGTCTAGTTTTATCCCCTTTTCAGCACAACGGAAGGTATTTCCAAGGGTATCCTCATCACAGACCGCAAACATTAGCTCATGCCCATGAGGATATACCGCATAATAAAATTCCATATTTCACCCTAACTTAATCTTATTGTTTCAAGATTTGACGGTGCTTTAGTTTCTATCCTAAACTTCCTATAAATTGTGCTTGCAAAGTCTGTACATTTTGCAGGATCTCCATGGCCAGTTATTATTTTTTCAGGCCTTGGATTTAATCTCTTGATAAATTCCATTAACCCATTCCTATCGGTGTGGCCTGAAAATCCATCAACTGTATAAACTTTCATCCTGATGTGAACCAGTTCATTCTTCCCGTTTGTTCCCATGTGAGGAAGTTCTGTCATGCCTTTCTGGACCTTTCTTCCAAGAGAACCTTCACCCTGGTAGCTTACAAAGACTATTGAGTTTCTAACATCATCCGCTAATGCCTTGAAGTACTCAACTGATGGCCCCCCTACAAGCATACCGCTAGTTGCAAGTATAATGCATGGCGGACCTTCAAGTATACTCTTTCTTTTGTCATTAGTTTTTACATTTTCAAAAGTCTCAGACAAGAATGGATTCTTTCCCTGGTGGAAGATCATCTCTCTTATTTCCTTGGATAGATATTCGGGATATGCAGTGTGGATAGCCGTTGCTTCCCATATCATTCCATCAAGGTAGACTGGCATTTTTTCTAATGCACCCCCTTCCATGAGCTCCTCTAAGACGAGCATAATTTCTTGGGACCTACCCACTGAAAGTACTGGAATTAAGACTTTTCCACCCTGTGATGTAGTATCATAGATTATCTTCAAAAGATTCTTTTCTGCCTCTCCCCTTGGCATCTGCATGTCATGGGACCCACCGTATGTTGCTTCAATTATCAATGATTCAAGACGGGGGAATTTGAAGCTGGCCTTTTCCAAAAGCTTGGACGACTCAAAGTTAAAGTCACCAGTGTATACAATATTATGGAGCCCGTTTCCAACATGCAAGTGCACCATAGCCGAGCCAAGTATATGGCCTGCATTATGGAATGTGAGCCTGATATCAGGGGATATATCTCTTACCTCTTTATAGTCGACAGGAATGGTGTGATGGATGACACTCTTGACATCCTTTTTTGAATAAGGCGAGGGATGATTCTCTTTAAACGCTATATCGATATAGTCAAGCTGAAGCATCGTCATGAGGTCTCTTGTTGGAGGGGTGCAATAAACAGGCCCTTCGTAACCATACTTGTATAGATAAGGAACAAATCCACAGTGATCAAGGTGAGCGTGACTTATTATGACTGCGTCAAGCTCCTTTGCACCAAGGAGATATTTGAACTCAGGGGCATCTAAATGAGGGTATGCGTGTTTTGGATCATTTGTTGCTACGTTGACACCGCAGTCCAATAAAACTTTAGATTCTGGGGTCTGCAGTAGAATACATGATCTTCCTACTTCTCTAAATCCTCCTAGAAGTGAAATCCTGATCCATTCAGAGCGTACATCCTGAGACCGATATATTCTGTGGCCTATTTTCTTTAAGATAGCTTTTCTCTCGTCCGCCTCTTTCTGAAGTGTGGCTCTAACAGCCTTAATAGTGTCTGACTGCAAAGGAGGGCTTCTCCTAACAATAGGTGCCCATCTTACCACCCTTGTTATGTCTCTTAAGGTCTGCCCCGATTTACCTATGACAAGGCCAGGTTTTTTTGCTTCGATTATTACTTCTGATGCCGATGGATCAAAAGTAATATCAGTTATTTCAGCCTCTTCGGGAACAATATTTTTTATTTTATTTACGGCATCTTCTTCCGTAGTTAGAACAGCAGAATCAGGTTTTACAATGATCCTTTTTCTCAAGTTCTTCGCTAGCTCTTTTACTATTTCACCGTCGTCAACTAGCATTCCGGGATTTCTGGTGTATATAACGACCTCTGGACCTTCGAAGTCAATATTTGTAATGACTGCACCTGGAGGTATATTTTCCGTTACAACGTTTTTAATTTCTTTAAGTATCTCCTCTGAAGACAAGAACTCACCTAATTTCTTAAGAATTATAGATAAATAATAATTAAAATAAAAATAGAGAATTAATTCTGATTNNATGATTTCTTCATCAGAAAGCTCTCTGTAGCCGTCTTTATCAATAACGGCCATTGTAATGCCATTTCCAGTAGCAAGGTCTCTCTCTATTGCGGCCTTAATGGCCTTTATCGCAACAAATGCGCCTTCTTCCCAACCCATGTTATCCTTGTACAGAGATTCTAGAACACCATATGCTACAAGCGAACCTGAGCCAGTTGAAATAGCCTTATCTTCATTAACCCCTCCGATAGGGTCTATAGAGTATGCTATTGGTTTATCATCAAATCCTGCTACTACAAGCCATGCAATTAATGGGTAGTATCTCTGACCATGTAGTATATGCGAAGTCAGCGTGGCAAGTGACCTAGTAGACATCTTTGTACCGTTTTTCATCTTGTAAAGATTTACTTCGGCCTTTAAGGATCCAATCAAACTCTGGATATCCCCGACACTACCGGCAACTGTTGCCCCAATGTAATCGTCAATCTGATATACTTTCTTTACATTCTTGTGGGCTACTAAAGAACCCATAGAAGCTCTTCTATCTGTTGCTAACACTACAGCGTCCTTACATACAATAGCTACTGTAGTAGTACCTTTTTTAACATCTTCCACTAAATCACCTCAAAATAATTACTTAAATAATAA
>DUKX01000141.1 GCA_013329085.1 Methanofastidiosum sp.
ATGTATATGCAGATAAAGCTAGGACTGTAGAAATTCTTAACAATCTAATAGATAACGCAATTAAATATACAGATAAAGGTAGTATTACAATAAAGAGTGAGTATAATGAGGATTTTGTAACTGTAAGTATAAAAGATACAGGTAAGGGAATACCTAAAGAGGAGATTCCAAAATTGGGACAGAAATTTCATAGGGTAGAAAACTATTTAGAAAGTAATAAACGATTAGATATTGTAAGGCCTGGTGGAACGGGATTAGGTCTTTATGTTACATTTAAACTTGTAGAGCTTATGGGAGGTAAGATATCAGTTAAAAGTGAAATCAATGTAGGAAGTGAATTTGTATTTACTCTTCCAGTATTTAAGGGTGAGAATGAAACTAAAAAAGGAGAAGATAGTAAGAATATGTTTGAGAAATTAGGGTTGAAACATTAATTTGTTTGTTTTTTTGTGTACCACATTGGTGTTTTACTTTCGAACCAACAAGTCTTAAAAACATCTCTTTTTTGACATTTTTTATTCACTAGGCCTTACTTTTGATAACTTCATTTTTAAAGGTCAGAATGGCTTAGCCTCTATGAACATTCTTGAGTATAGTGAATAGGTCTTGTTGGAACAGATAAGTTAAAAATGGTGGGACATATATATCTGGAACCTAAAATTAGACAAAAGAGACAGTATAAAAAGGGAGATGAAGTGTCTTATTTGAAAAAAGTTTGCTATTTACTTAGTGTGATAATATAATACCGATAATATAATATAAATTCCATTTAAAATGGAAAAAGGAAATGAAGAGAGTATTCAGTTTAGAAATGAATTCTCAAGTGGAATAGAGACATTTAAAGATGTAAGTAAAGAGCAAGAATCTCAAAATGCAAGATTGCTAATAAAGGCAGGGTTCATAAATCCGGAGTTGGCTGGAGTTTATACATATACAAGACTGGGTTATGAAGTTCTAAAAAACATTGAAGATTTAACTAGAGAACATATGAGTAAATGGGGGGGGGAAATTCTTATGCCCTCACTTCAACCAGTTGAAAACTGGGAAACTACAAATAGGTTAGAAAAAATGTCTTCTCTCTTTGAAGTAAGGGGTGCTAATGAGATCTCCCGAAAACTTAATTCATCAAGATATATACTTGGACCAACTCATGAGGAAATAGTTACTCCTTTAGCAAAAAGATATATTAAGAGTTATCGAGATTTGCCTTTGGTTTTATATCAAATTCAGACTAAATTTAGAAATGAGGCAAGACCAAAGTCAGGTTTGTTAAGAAGTAGAGAGTTTAGAATGAAGGACCTCTATTCTTTCCATGAAAATGAGGAGAATCTCTTAGAGTTTTATGAAATAATGAAAAGAGAGTATATGTTACTGTTTGAAGATTTGGGTTTGGCAGAGGACACTTTTTTAACCTTAGCTGAGGGTGGAGATTTTACGAAAGAATTCTCTCACGAATTTCAGACACTAATCCCGCAGGGGGAAGACACAATATACTTAGACAGGGAAAATAGGATTGCTTATAACAAGGAGATAGTTAATAGAGAAAATGAAGAACGACTAGGAGTACAATTTGATGAATTTGAGCAGGTATCTGCATCGGAAGTTGGAAATATTTTTCCTCTAAATTTAAAATTCTCAGACCCATTCGGATTGACTTATACAACGAAAGAGGGAACAGTAAAGCCTGTATATATGGGTTGCTATGGTTTAGGAACTTCACGTTTGATGGGGGTTATAGCAGAAAAATTTGCTGACGAGAAAGGTTTAGTTTGGCCAGAAAAAATTTCTCCTGCGAAATTTCATATTGTAACAATGAGTAAAGATAGGGAAGGAGAAGTTTACAAATTATCTAAGAAGCTCTTTGACTTAGTAGGAAAGGATGCTTTGTGGGATAGGAGAACTAATGTTAGCGTAGGAGAGAAATTAAAAGATGCTGACTTAATAGGTTGTCCTTATAGAATAGTTATTTCTCCCAAGAGTATTGAAAGAGGAGGGGTAGAAGTAAAAGCGAGAACCTTAGAAAAAGAAGAATATATATCAATAGAGCAATTGATTAACAAATACGGAGGGATTAGGAAAGAATAGATTTCTTAATATAAATACGGTTCTCAATATCCCTTCCAGTGTATGAATTTTTTCTCTAATACATTCAAGATTTTGTTTCCAAAGTATCCAAACATTCCCACAATTATTATTATTGAAAAAACCTCTTTCGTATTAAAGATCATATAAGAATCAATAATTCTTCCTCCTAAGCCACTATGTCCGATGAGCATTTCAGAACCTATTGTTACTATAAACGCTATACTAAATCCCATTTTAATCCCTGCAAAAATATTTGGTAAAATGGATGGCAAGAGAATTAACCAAAATTCTCTAATTTTGTCTATTTTATACAATTTCCCTATTTCAGAAAAACTAGCTTTATTGTATTTAATTCCATAGGCGGAATTTATAAAAACATAGACGAACACAGAGAAAGAAATTACAGAGAAAGAAGCGAGAGGTCCTATTCCAAAAAAGAGAACAGAAAGAGGTATTAATAGTAAAGATGGTAAAGATCGAAAGAAATCTAGTGGAAGTTCTAAAACTCTGTATAATTTTTTGTAGTAACCTCCAATAATACCCAATAATACACCTAGGAATGATCCAACAAGGAAAGACAACAAAGTAGAAGTTATTGTCTGCAATAGGGGTTTGTAGAAAATTTGGGTTGTAAAAAAGCCTTGATAAATATATAGAAAAACCTGATGAGGATGTGGAAGGAGTAAGCTATTTATTATGTTAGAATAACTTAACAAAGCCCATATTGAGACTAAAAAAACAAAGGTAAATAGAAAATACTTCATATGATGTATTGCTTCAATAATTTAATGCAAGAGGATTTCACCTCATTGAATTTTAGAGAACTGAGCAATTCCGGGTTTCTCTTGGATCGATTAAAGGGTATTAAAACTCTTCCAATTATTTTGGCAGGTTTATCTCCAAGGATTATTAATTCATCTGCAAAAATAATTGCTTCATCTATTGTATGGGATACAAATATTGTAACGGGAAGATTTTTTCTAGCAGCTAAATTAAAAAGTATTCTTGTCCTATTAAGATAATCTAAGTTGGAAAAGGGTTCATCTAATAGTAATAAATCAGGAGAGTCTATGATGGATCTTAAAAAGACCAATAATTGACACTGTCCTGTACTTAATTGGTAAGGATATGAATTTAATGGTATATCTAAATTGAAATCTGTTAATAATTTAGTTACCAATCTTTGAGAGATTTCCCTATCAGTGCTTTTTATTTTTAATGGAAAGATGATATTTTCAAAAGAAGTCATCCAAGGAAAGAGAAATTTGTAAGGATTTTGAAAAGCGTAGCCGAAACCAACATTGTCTTTAATAGGGGAATCTTTAAAAGTTATATTCCCTGTATAGGATTGATCTAGACCCGATATTATACGCAATAGAGTTGTTTTACCACATCCATTTGGACCGAAGATAGCAGTATTCTTTTTTTGAAGTGTTAAATCAAATTCGTTAAAAATAATTTCCCCTTTACCAAAGTCTTTTTTAAGATTGGAAATTTTTAAAATAGAGGAATTCATTATTCTTGAATCAGGAGTAGATTTGAAACATCAATATTGTTTGTTAGTATACCGACATCTTTGTATATATTAGCTATTTTTTGTAAAGACTCTAAATCAACATCCTCATTAGATTTAGTTTTGAAGTAATTACCCATCTCATCGGTCAAATCGGAATCAATATCTGCGTATTTTACAAGTAAATTTTTTGCCTCAATTGGATTCTCTCTCATATAATCAATTGCTTTATCAAAAGCCCTCAGATATTTATCGAAAAGGATTTGGTTGTTTTCATTTGTAAGGAACTTCGTTGTAACAACACCACCTCCTGACCAAAAGGGATTTAGCACATATTTAGGGCGAGGATTTACAATTAAGAATTTTGAGTTAGTTTGTCTTTGAACAGAGGTTAATTGTGGTTGAGTTAAGTATATAGCATCAACATTGTTTGAAATAAATGCCTGAGGAAGTAATTCCTTTCCCATTTGCTTTATGGATATATTATTCTCTTTTGGTGAGAGACCAATTTTTTCCAATACTGTTTTTATAACGAAATAATCCACACTTCCTTCTGGCACTCCTATATTTTTCCCAATTAAATCAGTTATAGTTTTAATGTTGGAATTTTTGTGTACGAGAATTCCTTCAACAATTTCATCATCATTATCATTAATTCCACCTAGGTGAAAAATTTTTATCTGTCCGGGAGATTGTAATTCAATTCCGAATGGAAGAGTTAAGCTAGTTGCAGGAATAATATCGATATCCCCTCTAATCAGAGCGTCCATTTCTTCTTTGTATCCAGATGGAACTAGTGTTATATTTAGACCCTCCTCCTCGAAATATCCTTGATCATAAGCAATATACATTGGTAGTTCAGCCATTACCTTTATATAACCCAATTTAAGTTCATCAGAGGTCGACTCTTTGACAAAAGTGTTTCGGAAGATAAGAAAAGATATAGTAAGAAGTAAAATGAAAAAAATGAAAATAAATATTGAAGGAATTTGTTGTAATTTCTGCATGTTTTTATTATTATGATAATAAAATACTTCAATTATAATACTTAATAATATGTCTGAAAGTCAAGCTGAATACTCAACATCCACGTCGTGTCCCCATATAAGATTTGTAGTAACTCCAAATTGCAATCTTTTCTGTAAAGAGTGTCAACCAGGAGGTGAAGCGTTTACAAGACACTGTTATTTTTCTGAGAGCAATAAGGAGTTAATATCTCCAAAGGAGATAAACCTTCTTGCTAAAATAGCTTTAGAAATAGGATTTTCTCCAATAAAAATCACAGGTGGAGAGCCTTTAACAAGGCCAGATATTCACAAAATAGTTTCAGCATGTAAAGAAATCCCTAAATCAATAGTAAATCTAGGTACTAATGGATTATTCTTAGATGAGTTTGCTGAAAAGTTATCCAAGGCTCGATTGGACTCTCTTAATGTTGGGGTGAATTCTTTAAACAGGAAGAGATACGAAGAAGATACAGGGGTAGATGGGTTGCCACGTGTTTTGAGAGGACTAAAAAAGGCAAGAGAGTTTAAAATTTCTACTAATATAAATTTAGTTCTGATGAAGCAAAATTTTTCAGAAATAAATGACTTCATTAAATTAGCAAAAGAGTATGGTCTTGATATAAGAGTTTTACCTCTCAGTAATTTGGGGGATTATAATTACTGGTCTGAACATTATATCCCTACGTCTGATTTAGAAAAGTATCTGATTAGTAAATATGGAACTAAGTCAAAAATTGTAAAGCCTTGGTCTGGACTGGGAAGTCCTATGAGTACTTTTTCTATAGATAATGTAAGAGTGAGAATTATCAATCCTGAAAATGGAGTTTATTATGCAAAGTTCTGTGAAAACAATGAATGTGGTAATTATCCCTGTACAGATGGGGTATGGGCTCTGAGGATTGAAGCAAATGGTCTCTCTAAATACTGTTTCTATCCTAAAAGTGGAAGGGAGAGTTATGATTATCTTGAAGCTCTAAGAGAGGGGAAGATAAAAGAAATTAAAAAGAGGATGAAAGAAGATTATGAATTATTGAATTCCGCAGAAATAGCTAAAACATGGAATGAAAAAGTAGAGAGAGATAAGAGTTTGAGACAAAAATAGTTTCATATTTACATATATCATCATATGTGTTTCTTTGTATAAATGCTTATTAAACATAGTGTATAGGTCTTGTTGGAATATATTGAAAATGGTGGGACATAGAAGATATTAGGAAACAGTATGGTGAATATTTTGAAATAGGGGAACCTAAGAGAAAGGAATGGGAAGATAATGGTCAAAAGCATATTGGAATAGAGATTCTTATGAAAAGAAAATAGGGGTATTAGTAGAGCATATACTTCTTGAATATACCTGATTTAGAAGTTTATTCTTTATTTACTAAGTCTATTGCTTCTAGTAATAAATCTAATTCAGTGGATTTATCAAAACTAATACCGTTTACAAAGAATGTAGGAGTAGCATTAACACCACTTTCAATACCTCCATTAATATCTTCTTCTACTTTTTTTGTAATTTCATCTGATTTCATATCTTTAGTAAATTGATTAATATCTAGAGATAGGTCTTTGGCATATTGCTGTAGGTCTTTATCTTCTAAATTTTCTTGATTTTGTAGTAGTTTATCATGCATTTCCCAGAATTTATTTTGTTTTCCTGCTGATTCAGCAGCATATGCTGAATGTAATGCATTGAAATGTATTTGATATAGGGGGAAATTACGAAAGATAAATTTTAATGTATCTCCTTTTATTTTTAGAATTTCTTTAACTATTGG
>DUKX01000153.1 GCA_013329085.1 Methanofastidiosum sp.
AAGATTTTTGAAGAGATATATGTAATATACATAACTTGGAAAATAAAATAAATTATCTATCCTTTCGTCCATTTCCCTTCCGGGAAAGCAGCCCCACTCATCTCCTGAGGCAATGTCATTCCTACAAGGAAATGATTATGGCAAGACAAATCGAATACAAAAGTATTAAATACCTATAGAATAATTATTTAACATAATAAAAATAATTGTAATAATTAATTAGTTACTAATCTAAGTAAATATTACAATTATTTTCCCTTTAGATCTATGGGAGGGGAAATGGGAAAAAATATTGAAGCTATTAATTCAAAAGAGAATCTACGAGATAGGGCCAAGAAATCACTGAGTGAAAAACATTTCGAAGACTCCGAATATGAAAATAAAGAAACAGAAATCCTAATCTATGACTTAAGAGTCCATCAGATAGAATTAGAGATGCAAAACAATGAACTCCAGAGATTACATAGAGAGTTGGAAGAATCACGAAATAAGTATTTTGATTTGTATAATTATGCACCAATGGGATATTTCACTCTTAATGAGAAAACGATAGTCGCCGAAGTAAATCTTACAGGTGCAAATCTTTTAGGAATTGATAGAAATAAAATAATAAATCAAAGATTTAGTAAGTTTATTGCGCCTGAATATCAAGATACATTTTATTATCATCGAAAACATGCTTTTGAAACAAATGAAAAACAGACGTGTGAAATTAAACTCATCAAAAAAGATGGGAACCAATTTTACGTTCAAATGGAAACTATTGCACTACCCCAACACAAAAAAAATAAGATTCAACTCCAAACAGTAATTATCGATATATCAAAAATCAAGGAAACTGAAAGAAAACTCAGAATTACACAGTCTTCAGTAGACCGCTCATCTGATGGGATTTTTTGGATTAATGAAGATTCGAAATTTATCTATGCAAACGATGCGGCCTCAAAACTCTTGGGTTATTCGATCGACGAACTCCTTAATTTGGGGGTGCCAGATATTGATCCAAACTTTCCCAGTAATTTATGGCCTGAACATTGGAAAAATTTAATGGAAAATGAAAAGATTGTGTTTGAATCAATCCACAAAACTAAATATGGTGAATCCATACTCGTTGAAATAAGTGCAAATTTACTGCAGTACGATGGGCAAAATATCAACTGTGCATATACAAGAGATATAAGGGAACGCAAAAAGGCAGAGACTAAAATCAGGCACTATAACGATTTTCTAAGCCTCCTAAACAAAATACTAAGACATGATATTTCAAACTACCTTACCGTGACAAGTATCTCTTTAGAGATGCTTGAAACAAAGGACATATATCTAAAAAATAAAGCAATTAAGTCTATAGGGCGAAGTGTTGAATTGATCAATAGAATCGCCGAATTTGAAAATATACTGTCAGCCCAAAGTCAGCAGCTAGTAATTGTTGATCCAAAAAAGATTTTAGAGGATCTTTGTAAGGCATATCCGGAAATAGTTATCAATATCAATGGTGACTGTCCGGGTATTATGGGGGACATGGCATTAAGGCAAGTATTTGACAATATAATTAGAAACGCCATTATTCACGGAAAAACTTCTAAGATAGATATTAACATAAAAGAAAAAGAGGAATTCTGTGAGATATCTATTGCCGATTATGGGCCCGGGATTCCAGATTTAATTAAAAATAAAATAATTGGAAATGGATTTAGTTTTAGCCCGACCGATACTACTGGAATGGGCCTTTACATAGTCATGAAATTAATGGAGAGATACGAGGGTAAACTTAGAATTCAAGATAACAATCCCCATGGTGCTGTTTTCATTTTAGAATTTAAGAGGGCATTAGATTAAGGTGAAATTATTAAATGAAAGACCAAAAGAAGCTCAAAATCACCAATGAAATAGAAAAAGCTAAACTTAAGCCTAAATCCAATACAACTAAAACAAAAAAAGAATTTAATGTAGTTGGAATAGGGGCTTCTGCAGGTGGATTGGAAGCATTTGAAAAATTTTTCTTAAATATGTCTCCAGACAGCGGGTCAGCTTTTGTTCTCGTTCCCCATCTAGACCCTAAACATGTAAGCATAATGCCCGAGCTTATACAAAAATATACCAAAATGAAAGTAAACATTGTAAAAAAAGGGATGAAGATTGAGCAAAACTCAGTTTACGTTGTGCCTGCGAACATGAGGATATATGTACAGAACAGGGCATTAAAATTAATTGAACTTTCAGAGTATCATGAGGACAGATTGCCCATCGACTTCTTTTTCATTTCATTAGCTGAGGATGTAAAGGAAAAGGCTATTGGAATAGTTCTATCCGGAACGGGAAATGACGGAACTATAGGATTAAAAAAGATAAAAGAAAAGATGGGCATAACTATTGCGCAAGATCCATCTTCCGCAAAATATGATGGCATGCCAAGGAGCGCAATAAATTCAAATGTCGTTGACTATGTTTTGCCTGTAGAGAAAATGCCCGAGAAGATAATAGCCTTTGAAAAAAGATTATTTATTAAAATTTTGGAAAAAGACGAAACAGAAGAAGATGTATTAGGGCATTATGAGAATATTTG
>DUKX01000233.1:0-138 GCA_013329085.1 Methanofastidiosum sp.
CCTCCTGTTTTCCACTTCTTGCCATGCCGTTCAAGATAATAACCTGCTTTTGCATCTAGTCCTCCTTTAGATAGAAAAAATTAATATAACTACCATAGTCAATTGTAGTAACCCCACATTCTGTCCATGACCGCATAT
>DUKX01000233.1:239-3261 GCA_013329085.1 Methanofastidiosum sp.
TCACTAGAAACCTTATTTAAAATATCTCTTGCTTTAAATAGAATTTCATTCTCATCTCTTGATAAGTTTAGTTTTATGCCTGATTTATCGTCTACATTAATCATATCTACGCCTCCTTTATAACCACATTATACCACAATTCTAATCGTTTGTCAAGATATTTTTTAAAAATGTATTGCGTTCATATTGTCCTGCAATTTTTATAGACTCATTAATAGTTTTAATATCACCAATTTCAATATGTTTATAAGAACTTCTAGTGCAAGCGGTATAGATTAAGTTTCTATTAAGATTTCTGGTATGTACTGGTGATGATATATTTATAACATACGGTGCTTGAGAACCTTGTGCGGCATAAGTTGAAATGGCATAACATAAAACCAAATTCTTAATCCCATCCCTAGTAAACACAACTTTCTCACCATCAAAATCAACCACTAACTTTTCATCATCTACATCAACAACAACGCCATCATCACCATTAAATACCGTAGTTTTAAATTCATTAGAATCATAATCTAAATCTTCATCAATAGCCTTTTGCTCCATATCCCAACCTGCAAGCGTCATAGCATTGTAGGTATTTTTTTTATTTAATACTCTGCTCCCTTTTCGGAATGTAATCTCAGCATTGCCACGTTTATATGTCATGCTTTTTTCATTTGGTAAGGGCGGGTTTACTATTGATTGGATATGATTATTAATGTTATACGTCCCCTCAGAGCCGACATTATATGGCGTTAGACACAATATATCAGAAGGTGATATTCCTCGCTGTATAAGGCTAATATAGGCTGAAATAAGGTCTTGAAAGCAATCTGATGACTGCATGAATGTAAAGTTCTCTCCAAACTTCTGAATGGGGTCAGAGTTGAGATATTTAATACCTTTTCTGATATTGGTGGCAACAAATAAACTGCCGTCGTCGTCATATCTAAATACTTTAGTAAGTTTAGTTGTTGGAATAAGACCGCTATGAATTAAATCAAAAAACACATTCCCACAGCCCACGCTTTGCAATTGGGCATCATCACCAATAACAACTATTCGACAATTAGGATTTTTAATTGACTCGACTAACAACTTAAAAGTGGCAATATCTACCATTGAAAATTCATCAACAATAATAACATCTGTCCAGATTTCTTTTTCGGTCTGAAAGCATTTTCTATGAATTGTAGACGTTGGTCTATCTGTATATTGTGCGAGCCGCTTAGATGCTTTGCCTGTTGAACACAGTAATTCATAATATATGTCATTATCCTCAAGTAGTTTAATAAGAGATACAGTTGCATTCGATTTTCCGCTACCTGCACTTCCGATTAGCATACTAAATGTGTGTTTGCAGAAATTCTCCAACAATCCCATTTGCTCATCTGTTAATGCTAACTCTCCAATCTGCTTATAATCCTGCCAGTTTAAATCAAGCGGCATATCCTGATTAACTTTACTCTTAACGAAATCTGCAATCTGACACTCAGCAAGATAGGTTGCCATCATTGCCATGTCGTTAGACTTCTCATCGTAGTAAATTCTATCACTTTTAATTGCAACATCTTTTAAAAGTTTTAAAACTTCCTTGTCGATATTAACACTCTCAACAGCCATATCTCTTGCGACCATTTTACTATTTCCCGTTAATTCATTTTGTGCAAGAATGTGTAATATAATAAATTCTACTCTTTGTTCGCTTAGCCGCAGTTCGGGGTGGATAGATAGTATTAACTTATCAACTCGCATAAAACCTCTACCTAACAGTTCGATAAGCACCTCATAAGGATTATTACGAACTGCTTCAACAGCACCCTCAACGCTCTGATATGTTTCTGCCAATGTCTGACAATCCGACATAGATATTTCATATTCGTGCAGTTCGGTTAAGATTTGAAAATATTTATGTTTCTCATTGATTTGCCGCTTAATAGATTCAAACCTTGCACTCTTGACATTATAGATTTTTTTCAAATCAATCTCATCATCTTTTCCCGCTAATATTAATCTAATAAAATTGGGATACGCTTTGTTAATATCATATGCAATCTGCCTTGAAGTAACCTGTAACAATAATGTAAACTCATTATCATCTGTAATCTCCATTGCGTCCTGCTTTGGCACAGATAATACTTTATATTGAGTTCCATATTTTGTAGTAGCCGCCTCTTCTAAATCAAGAGTATAAACCTCCCCTTCATTTAAAAAGGGTAGATTGCCCGTAATTGTAAAGTTCTGATATGTAGGGTGAAGTTTTAATCCGGGGTATTCCTTTGTAGGAACACACCCGAATATACAAAACCCATCTTTTTCAAATACTTTTTTAATAATTCTAGTTTCTACCCTCAATTCATCCTCCTACTCGTCTTCACTATCCCAATTTTTAATAAAATCATAAATCCATTCCATAACTAAATCGCCCGACTCAAACGGGTCGTTTAGTGGAATCTCCTCTTCAAAGATTGCAATGACTGCATCTCTAATTGCTAATTCTAATAAATCATCCATATTTTTCACCTCTTAAATCACACAAATTGCATTAACTGGTGATATTATATCACATAATTATACGTTTGTCAAGTCAATCCCACCAATATCTAACTTTTTCTTTAAAAATTCTATAGAACTCATCCATGTGTTCGTTGTAAAGTCTATCTGATTCACTAACCATACCTTCAATCCATTCACTATGACCTTCGGGCTTAGGAGCATTTGCAGACTCTATAACATTCTCAAGGGTATATTCGCCATACTCTTCCATATGCTTATCGTGTAGTGGTCTATATGCCTCCTCCTCAAACTTAGCGTCGGCAATATATTTCAATTCTGCCACAGCCCTATGAATATCTTCGGCATATACCTTTGCGTCTCTTCCCCACGTATTAGATTCGTCCGCATAGAACTCTTCCATCAATTCCATCTTCTTAATCATAATTGTAAATAGGAATGAATAATCCCAATGTCTATCTTGATATATGATAGGTAGCCAGATTATGATATTTTTAATGCCATATATAATTGATTTAATTTC
>DUKX01000155.1 GCA_013329085.1 Methanofastidiosum sp.
GGACCGAAGTTAATCAAAATTCTCTAAATCAATAATAAAGAACCGGTTTAAGGTAGATGATAATTTTTGTTAAATGAAGTTCCATGAAAATCGTTGACATCTTGAAATAATTTTATTGTGGCCGGTTCTACAACTGTCACTCTTCCTTAATTTCGAATATCTTAATCAGGATTAGGGTAAAAATTTACTATTTTTTTCTTTTTTTTTATAGTCAACTTAAAGTATACTATTTCATTGTAATAAAACATTATTTATCTAAAACCTTATATATAATTCCTGCTCAAAAAATCTTATATTTTGATTAATCCTAAAAATTATATAAGGATTCAAGGTATCTTTTTAGCATTGGGTAGTATTATGGCAAAAGAATTGAAAAAATCCTTTAAATGTTTATTAATAGCTCTAATATTCCTTTTTTTGATATTGCCTTTATCTTCTTCACCCATACTTGCTGATAATCAATTTGAAATTACATACCTCAAGATAGACGTTGAGATAATGGAAGATCATTCATTGAAAGAATCGATTGACATTATTCTATACCCAAAAGACGAAATTGATTTTAATCTATACCTACCAAATGGCTACAAAAATCTGAAAATTATCTACAATGATGAAAAACTCAATCCACCTGTAAATCAGGCAATAAGATTGGCTTCAAATGAATTGAACAGCATAAAGATTAGCTATACCATTTCAGATGCCGTGGAAGTAAAGAAAAAAGATTTTGTGTATATGAAGGAGCTAGTTTATCCAAATGTCAAAAATCTTATTTTTAGGATAAAACTTCCGCCTGCTTACGGCATTAATAATGAAGATATATCTGCAATTATCCCAGAACCCACGTATCTGCAAAGTGATGGAAAAAGGATTATTGTTCTTTGGGAAATGAAATCTCCTTCAACTCCGATGATGTTTAAAATTAAGTACAATTCACTTGTATCAAATAATGGGTTTGGTACAACTATTTTAGTTCCATTGGCAATTGTTCTAATACTATTAATTTTTGTGGGGATGCTTATATTTTATAGGTCTTCAAAAAATAGAGATGTAGAAGTCAAGATTCCACCTTCCCTTCTTTCAGAGGATGAAATGACTATATGTGAAATAATAAAAAACGAAGGTGGGAAGATAAAGCAGAAGAGATTATCGAGTATAACGGGATTTTCAAAAGCTAAGATAACCAAAATTCTCACAAATCTTGAAAAGAAGGAGCTAATTGGAAGAGAACCGATTGGTAGGACGTTTGTCATTACTTTAAAAAAGAAAATTGACCATTAGTTTTTTATAAGAAAAAATAATGTCTAAAGTTAGGTGTTTGTATGGTCTTAGATTCCCTTTCAGGCGCATTAAGCGGTGCATTGAGAAAATTGACAAAGGCAGGGGTAGTTGATGAATCCCTTATAAAAGAGCTTGTTAAGGACATTCAAAAGGCACTCTTACTTTCTGATGTTAACGTTAAACTAGTCTTTGAATTATCGAAGAATATCGAATCAAGGGCAATGGAAGAAAAACTACCAAAGAGTGTGTCGAGAAAGGAGCACATAATAAAGATAGTATATGAAGAGCTTTCAAGATTTATGGGCTCTGATACCAAAAAGGAGCATCTCCCTGATAAAAAAGGCAAAGTAGTTCTGATGATAGGTATCCAGGGGAGCGGAAAGACTACAACTACCGGAAAACTTGCTAGATTCTACCAAAAACGAGGATTTAGGGTAGGTGTTGTCGGGGCAGACACTTGGAGGCCCGGAGCATTTGAGCAGTTAAAACAGTTCTGTGCTGAGAATAACATACCTGTATTTGGTGATCCAAAGGAAAAGGACAGTATCAAACTAGCAAGGGAAGGAGTAAAATTCTTTAAAGAAAAAACCTCAGATATAATTATTGTTGATACGGCTGGAAGGCATAGAGAAGAAAAAGGGCTAATAGATGAGATGACTGAAATCTCCAATACAATAAATCCTGACGAAGTAACACTTGTTATTGATGGTACAATTGGCCAACAAGCTTTTGTCCAAGCTGAAGGGTTTGCAAATGCAACTGCAGTAGGATCTATAATAGTAACAAAACTAGATGGTTCGGCAAAAGGAGGGGGAGCTCTATCTGCAGCAGCAGCTACAGGTGCACCTATTAAATTTATAGGAACAGGGGAAAGAATTGATTCTATCGAACCATTTGATCCAAAGAGATTCGTTTCACGTTTATTGGGTCTTGGAGATCTTGAAACTCTTTTAGAGAAAGTTAAAGAAGCTTCTGAAGCAGAAGATTACTCAAAGCTTGACAAGGATAAAATACTTGCGGGAAAGTTTGATCTCTTTGATATGTATAGCCAGCTTGAAATGGTAAGCAAAATGGGTCCATTGAAGCAGGTACTTTCTATGATACCTGGAATGGGGGCAAATCTTCCAACTGACATGGTCGAAGTTGGAGAAGAGAAACTTACAAAGTTTAGAATAATAATGGATTCAATGACTATGCAGGAAAAGAAAAATCCCAAGATAATTAATCATGAGCGCATAAGAAGAATTTCAAGAGGATCTGGTGCAAATCAGGGCGAGGTAAAAGAGCTATTAAATCAGTATGCAATGATTAAGAAGTTCTTGAAAGGTATGAACAAAAGACAACTCAGAGGCATGAAGGGAAAAATGCCTATGATGCCACCTGGATTTGAAATGTGATTTATCGATAAACGCTTTCTAAAAATGAAGAGGCCCATGAGGGGGCACCCCCAACATGAACATGCAAATAGGAACCAATACATTTATTTTTTATTAATCCGTCCATACCATTATTAATTCCTTTACCTCTTAGAATCTTGTAGACAAAGTCCTGTTTATGTGGTAATGGCTCCATTCTGGAATAATGGAATTCGTGGCCCTTTACAATATCCTTTAAGAAGAAATGCTTTTCAGTAGGTTGTGCAATAACATAACTTAAACCCTGTTTACTTTTTTTCATCAATGTTCCTTCGTCAAATATTCCTGCCATGGGATATCTTTTATTCTCCACTTCTATGCATTTGGACAGTATCATTAGCCCGCCACATTCGCCGTATATCGGTTTAGATTCTTCAAAAGCTGATTTCAAGCCTTTTAAAAAATCTTGATTTCTTGATATACTTTCAGGATATATCTCTGGATATCCTCCACCAATATAATAACAATCAGCTTCAGGTAAATTCTCTGCCTCGGTAGGTCTAAAATACTTTATTTTAGCGCCATTTTCTTCTAGAGCCTCTATGTTTTCTCTGTAGTAAAAACTGAAAGCCTTGTCGAATGGTATGCCGACAGTTACTTTATTATTCTTTAATTCTGGGTTAATCTTAAACAGAAATCCTTCTTTTTTCTCTAAGTCTTCTGCTTCATCTGCTATACCTTTTATTTTATCAATGTCAAGAGAATTTTCAATCTCTTTTCCTAGATCTTCCATAACTTCTTCTCTATCGTCTCTTTCAATTAGGGGTACAAGTCCGAGATGCCGGGAGCTCAATGAGATTGCACCCCTCTCAATGCCGCCTATAATCTCAACGTCTGTAAATGATTCTATCGCCTTTTTTAATTTTTGATAGTGGACATCATCCCTAACCTGGTTTAAGATAACTCCCCTTATTTTGACATTTGGGTCTAGGGCTTGAAATCCTTTAATATATGCAGCTGCACTTTTTGTCAATGAACGGGTGTTCATCACCAGAATTACTGGAGAATCTAATATTTTTGAAACATGTGAAGTTGAACCTATTTCTTCAACGGGATCGATTCCCTCATAGAGGCCCCTTACGCCTTCTATAACTGCTATATCTTTTTTATTTGCACCTCTTGTAAAATTCTCGATTAGCGCATCTTTTTCCATAAAAAAAGTATCGAGATTTCTAGAGAAGTTCCCTGTAGCAAATCTATGGTATATCGGATCAATAAAATCTGGCCCTACTTTGAAAGGGGCAACCTTTTTTTTCTTGGATAGTGCTTTCATTATCCCGCAAGAAATTGAAGTCTTGCCAACACCAGAGGCAGTTCCAGAAATTACGACTCTAGGTATTTTCAATAGAGCCCCCCAATTATTGATCTTATCTTCTCATCTGTTGTGGGATTTGGAACTTTAGCTTCTTTATTTTTAATTATTTTATTTCCAATATCTTTGAATTTTAGATTTAGAGGATCATCGGGATATTTCTCAAGTACAGTTTTCCCCTCAATTTCACTTTCATATATTTTGGGATTTCTTTCAACTGCATTAATTAACTGTGATCCTATCTCTTCAGAATATGATTTAATCTTTTCTTCTTCGTTTGGTATGCCCCTCATATTCCCTATAATCCCGCCCATCTTCACTTTGAGATTAAATAGGCCCTTTGCAATATTGTTTGCAGCATAGACTGAAAGGTATTCCCCGCTTGTAACTATGTAAATTTCATCTGCATATCCTTCTCTAGCAGGACCAGCAAATCCGCCACAAACAACATCCCCTGGGACATCATATATTATTATGTCAAACCCTTTTTCGAGGTAATAATCTTTGTGCAGTGTTTTCAATGCAACAAGAATTCCTCTGCCTGCACACCCTACTCCAGCAGCTGGTCCGCCCACTTCAACACCTTTTACACCATTATATCCTTCAAAAATTAATTTATCTGGATCTGTAATGTCTTTCTTGTACAAATCTAAGACTGTATCTATTCGTCTACCGCCAAAGAGATTAATGGTACTATCACTCTTTGGATCACAACCAATAAGTAAGACTTCAAAGCCTTCAGAAGCCAAATTCACTGAAAGGTTTGACGATATTGAGGATTTTCCTATTCCCCCTTTCCCGTATATTGCAATTTGTTTCATTGAATCCCTGCAGCATTTCTTATTGCTTCACCAAGTTCACTAAGAACAATTTCTCTCGTACCCATCACAGTTGAGTGCGAAGCTATTTCAACTGTTACGTATTTGTATCCTCTATCTTCAAGAGGATGTACTTCTCTCGGACCATTTGTAACTGCTATAGATTCTTTATTTATGATGGGCAATGCTTGAGGTATCCCAACTGCAACAAGAAGATCAAAATCTTTGTCTTTGAGGTACTCTATTGCGTTTTTGCCCGCTATTGGATACTCGTCCATTCCTCCAGAAAGATAGTCAATTGAAATACAATTTGACTGAAAATTATTTTTTATATCTTCTGCGTATCTCTTGATTCTTAAAAGACCCACATCTGTAGAAAGATTACCAACGTTTATCACAGATCCTCCAAGTTTTTTTGAAGCTAAATTTATTGCTAGAGGTATATCTGCAAAAAGGTATGCAGTTTCCTTTTTAGCATTTAGAATCACGGCTATTTTTTTGTTCTCCTTTAGTAGATTGACTATATGATCTGCAACTATCTTAAGTTCAGTTCCTCTTGAAGGTCTAGTGTATTTTGATTTTGCCATACCGTTATTTGACTCAACTTCAGTTGCCAAAAGGAGCATCTTTTCTTGTCTTTTAAACTCATTTTCATCAATAAGGCCAAACTCCATTGCGGCCTTCAAGGTTTCTATAGCCCCTCTTGTATTAGCCCCCATGCAACCATGGATTTCTACAAAGAAGGCTTTGTCCTTTAAACCGGAATCGATTATAGCTTTTTTCACGTTTTCACCAATTATCATGCTAACACATGACCCAACAACACCTATTGTTTTTGGTGAAAAAAGCTCGTCAACTTCATGCAATACTTCAATTAGTTTATCACTAGCACCAAAAATTAAATCTTCTTCTGACATCGAAGTAGTGACTACTTTCATTCCATCTTCTTCTAGTAATCTAGCTGCCCGGAACCCACATCCAGAGGGGCCATGCAATACTGCAACATCTACATCAAGATCTCTCAATGTGTATAAGGCCGCAACTATGGGATTTGGTCTTGGAGTTAAAATATTCATGTTATCACTTACCGCATTCTATTAAAAGATCCCCTTTTTTCATATTTAGTTCAGTGCTATTTTTTAGGTATTTAAATCTTTCAAAATCATGATTGCCCAATAAAAATGCACTATCTATTAGATTGCCAAATTCTCCAATCACGCTATCTAAAGTGCAAATGTCTATTTTTTGGCAATGTGATACGTTACTCAAATCAATCAATAAATTAATGTTTTTATAGAACATATCATAGTTCATTTTCAAAAGAGATAATAAATATCTTAAGCTGTCTTCTGAAAAGCCCCCCGATTTATCAATAATTTTAGTATAAT
>DUKX01000219.1 GCA_013329085.1 Methanofastidiosum sp.
TTCTATTAAAAGATAGGGCCAATTCTTTTAATAGGATCTGGCCTTAAATGGACGATACCTTAATCCGATTAGGCAAAATCGGTAAAAGTTAAATAGTATTAAAATTTAAAATTGACTAACGATAGTAGTGATTATTATGAAAAAATTAATAGCTGTTTTGATAAGCTTGTTATTTGTTGGAAGCACGTTTTGGATTGGGGCTATCATGGCACCGCCAAATGGCCATGTTGATTGCTGTTCTCCGGGGAATTTTCATATCAGTAGAACATCAGTTAAGCAGGGAGAAACATTTACTGTTTCTTTTAACTCATTATGTATACCTCAGATTATAGACGAAGATCAGGAAGATTTTGTTGAAAAAATAAATTTTAAGATTTATGATGGGAATGGAAATATAATAGCAGATTTCGATCCAAGAGATCCTGATTGGCCAAGTCTTCCTGGTGAACCTGATATACGATACGAGTGGACATATAAGGCAGTTAAGCCGGGTGCAGTTGTTTTCGGAATGAGTTGTGGATGGGATTGTTACGAAAGGCCAGGGTGTGTTGGAGATGGATGTTTAATATGTAATCCAATTTGCCAATGTTATAAAACAGTTACAATGACATCAAGAGCGCCCCAATGAACTGGATCATGAAGAAGTTCGGGCTTGGCAAGGAAAAATAAATTTACTTTTTTTTATATTAAAACTTTGAATTGGCCTTAGAATTAGGGCCAGATTTTAATAAAAAGAATAATTTCGCTATATGCCATCAATTTTATATATTCTGAATAATTAATTAGAACATATGAAACTAACAGTTATTTTGGAACCTCAAGAGGAGGGAGGATTCACTGTTTATGTTCCTTCCCTTCCTGGCTGTATTTCCCAAGGGGAGACAAAAGCTGAAGCGCTAAAGAATATCAAAGAGGCCATAGAATTATACCTAGAGCCGGATGTAAATGAGCTTGTGGAGTATTCCGGGGAAAGGCTAGAAGTGGCTATATGAACTCTGCTGTTCTTTCAGGCCTAGAAGTTATCAAAATCCTAAAAAAGGCAGGATTTATTGCAGTAAGACAAAAAGGCTCCCATGTTAGACTGGAAAAAGTTGGGGAGAATGGCCTTATCAAGATCACAGTGCCACTTCATAACGAAATTAAGAAAGGCACATTAATGAGAATAATAAAAGATTCCGGATTAACACAGGAAGAATTTGAGCAATACAGATAGTTTTTCATATTAAAGGATCCTTTAAGATTCCCAACTTCTATTAAAATAAAAGGCCATTTTCTTTAATAGAAACTATTCCTATTAAAAAATAATGCAAAATTTTTAATAGAATTAACTCTAATAAAAGAGATTTCAAATATGATAAAGAAATTAAGGACTAGTGCAGGATTATTTTTAATTAAAATTGGCCCTAAAATAACTAATTTCTACTTATATTTTTGGTAATTAAATACCATTAGTCTTAAATATATACTTACCATGCTATCTATCATGAAAGGGAAATCAATATTACTGGGAATTATTATATTGACAATTTCCCTATCTGCCGTTTCTGGCAGTAATGGGGATTTTTATAATATTTCTTTTAATTCAGATGATGTCGTTTTGCATATGGACATCAAAGATAATGATGTCGTATATTTCACGCAGAACGGCAATGTCTATAGGGCAGATATCAATTCAAATAAATCAGTCCTCTTAGACTCAATCGGCTCCAAGGTGGCCCAGATTACATCTTCTGGGAACATGGTGTCAATTAGAACGCAGGATCAAAAGCTCTATGTGTTCAATCACGATAAGAGGGTATTGTACAAATTTATAGCCCATCAGGGCGACCTTCAGCGCGTGATTATTGATGACAAGGGGTATCTTGCCGTAATAACCCTAAAGGATATAGCACTCGGCACAAGGGAGTGGGTAGGCTATGTTTATTCTCCGTCTGGGGATTTAATAGCCCAGAACAGCTCAAACTCAGTATTATCCTCTTTTACCTCGTTAAATGATAAATTGGTCTTTGGGGCCGGGAACGGCAATGTTTCAGTCTATGACAGTTCTGGCTCGAGTAGATTGTGGGTGAACAACATAGGGACCAGGATTAAAGATTTCCTGCACTACGGCGATGACGTACTGCTAGCCTCAGAGAAATCCATCTACGCCCTCTCCTATAAAGAAGAGCCGGTACTATCAAAGATACTGTCCATTGAAGAATACCCGGATCTCCTGGTAAGCGATAATCTAAGGGCTGGCGTTTCATCAACTGAAGGCTGCTTGTACCTATTGAAGAACTATTCCCTTGAAAATCAGTTCTCCTTTAACGGTGAAGAGATACTGAAGAACTGCCAGGGAAATGACAAGATTAAGGATGTTTCCCTTTTAGGGGACAAGACTATTGTTCTGACCGATAAAGGGAAGATATTTGTAATAGAGGGTGCAGAAAATAAACTCCTAATCAATAAGAATTACCAGGGCATGATCACCTCCAAAGTCAGCGGATACCTTGATGGGAGCGGGAAGCTCTATGTGGTGTCAGTAGAGGACTACAAGCTTGATTTCTATAGTTTTGACAACATACTAAAGCTACAGGGAGAGATAAATACTGCCAAGGATAACT
>DUKX01000234.1:0-888 GCA_013329085.1 Methanofastidiosum sp.
AAGGAATTATGTCCCACAGCCATTTAAATATACAAACATTAATAATATGATGGCGATATTATGGCTGAATTAATTAAAAAGATATTAGTTCCAGTAGATGGCTCTAGGGCTTCAGAAAAAGCTGTAGAGTACGCTGCTTGGGTAGCAAGTAAAACTGGGGCAAATGTTACATTGCTCCATGTAGTAGACGCGGATAAATTAAAACTAACATATGAGGCAATGGACAGATTCCAGCCAGAGTGGCAAGATAAAATTAAAGGAACAGAGACATAAAAAGATATTCTCCATTCTTTGAAGAACAACTTAGTTGTATGATAGAAGACCCATTGTGTAAGAGGGGAAACAACGTGCTGAAAGAGATGGCAAAGTTTGCAGAGAAAAATGGAATTAAGCCCAAGACAATGATGAAACTTGGAAGGGTTATTGATACCATAGTGCAGACAGCAGAGGATGAAAAGTGTGATCACATTATTGTTGGTAAAACAGGCCTTACTGGTCTCAAGAGGCTAGCGATGGGACATGTGGCAGAAGATGTAGCCAAGTATGCTTCGTGCAGGGTTACTGTTGTACCTTAAATAACTATTATTATAATTTTTTCTTTTATTTACATTTAGATTTGGGTATTATCACTTTGATGACGTTGTGCTTCATCTATCTCGATATCTAAAAAGTAGTTTATTACGGTCCTGATGGCTACTATTGCACCCAAAATTGCAACTTCTTCAAAGCTTGGCTTCAATATAGTTCTAATTACATCGGCAGCGATTAGAAACTCCAATCCGAGTAATAAGTAAGTTCCAAGTGTTACTCTAAGTATATCAGTGTCTTTTAGAGAGATCTTAGTGTTTAATCTTTTTAGTTCAATTTTTAGAAATTTGATGGCTGATA
>DUKX01000234.1:946-2595 GCA_013329085.1 Methanofastidiosum sp.
TTAGTTAAACAAATGATGATATTAAATCATTATTTATCGATTTTAGTAAATTTAAATTGCTTTTAATATAAAATATCGATTATTAATTACTTTTTTAAATATATAATCATAATTGAACGAAAGACTTAAATAGAACAATTACTATATTAAGATGTCCAACATGCCAATTTTAAAAAGCATGTTAGGAAAATGGAGGAATTTAAATGGTATGTCCTGCAACTAAGTTAGCCGGAAAAGATATGATATCTACTCAAGAATGGACTAAAGAAGGACTTGATACAGTTCTCGCAATTGCCGACAGATTGAAAGAGATGTGGGCCTGTGGCCACATGCCTCAGATTCTCGATAGAAAAACACTCTTTATGATGTTCTACAACTCCTCTCTTAGAACAAGGAACTCTTTTGAAGTAGGAATGACCCAATTGGGAGGTCATGCCCAGTTTTTGGACTCTTCAACATCCTACACACCAATTGATGCTTTGGAATCGGCCCCCGGAAGAGAAAGAGTAAAAGATACAGCCCAAGTTCTTGATAGATATGGAGAGGGATTGGCTATTAGGGTATTTGGTAAGCCAGTAAACATGGTTTATGGTGCTGGAAACCAAATGATTAGAAACTTTGCAAAATATTGTTCTATACCTGTTCTAGATATGGATTGTGATATGTACCACCCACACCAAGCATTGTGTGACCTTATGACATTAAGAGAAAAATTCGGCCCACACAACTTAAAGGGCAAGAAATTTGTCATGAGCTGGGCAACAGCCCCAAGTCCATGGAAACCCCTGGCTGTCGCACATTCTAACATTGAACTTATGACAAGGTATGATATGGATGTTACCGTAGCATATCCAAAAGAATTCCCACTTGATGAAAGAATTCTTAAAAACGCCAAGGAAAACGCAGAAGAATGTGGAAGAACTTTTGAAATCGTCCACGATATGGATGAAGCATTTGAAGGTGCAGATGTTGTCTATCCAAAAGGTTGGACAAGTATTAACCATCTTCCAACATTAAAGGACCCAACAAAGAAGCCTGACGAAGAAAAAATCATGTCATTGCTCAAGAAGTACGAAGTCGAAAAATCCTGGACATGCAATGCTGACCGGATGAAAAAGACAAACAATGCTTACTACATGCACTGTCTACCTGCTGATGTTAGAGATGGATGGGAAGTTACACCTGAAGTTATTGACGGTCCACGAAGTATCGTAATTGACGAAGCAGAAAACAGATTGCACGTACAGAAGGGTGTTCTCGCAGCTGTATTGGGCGGAAGAGTATAATTTAATATTTTATTTTATTTTTAAATTTTAGATAGGAAAAGGTGATTTTATCGAAACTATTGTTGTTGCACTTGGTGGAAACGCTATAAAACAAGCTGACGAAAAAGGAACTCATGAAGAGCAGTTTAGAAACGTCGAAATTGCTTGTGAAGCTATTTTAAAATTAATAAAAGATGGATATGAAGTCGTTATCACACATGGTAATGGCCCACAATCAGGAAATTTGATGGTTCAGCAAGATGCTGCTGCAAATATTGTCCCCCCAATGCCAATGGATGCTGTAGGCGCCATGACTCAGGGACAGATAGGGTATATGATACAACAGACTCTTCAGAATATGATGAAGATGAAGAAGATGGATAT
>DUKX01000236.1 GCA_013329085.1 Methanofastidiosum sp.
TCGGAGAGGCCGACGAGCCGGTGGGATTCATCTGGGCCACTCTATAGGATTAATGATTTATTATCGAAATAATATTTAATTATAACTTACGTTTATATTTATAAAATTAATAAATTCGAAATGCTTATTAAGGTAAGAATTAGCAATAATATCGATTGGATGTGTATATGGCTTTCTACTTTAGGGAGGGTGTTGGATGATCAAGAAAATCATATCTGTGAAGGGTATCGGAAAATTTGATCAGAATTTCAGGGCTCTAGAGTTGAAAAAGTTCAATATTATCTATGGTGAAAATGGTCGAGGAAAAAGTACCATCTCAGCAATTCTGCGCTCTTTATGCTCGGGAGATCCTGGTCATATCTTGGAGCGTCAGACTTTAGGATCGAGTAGTAACCAGGAAGTACGAGTAGAGATAGATAAATTAGGTATAGCTATTTTTAAAGATAACAGATGGAATAAATTAGCACAAAGTCTGGAAATTTTTGATTCATGGTTTATTCATAATAATGTATATTCAGGTACTCATATAGATATTGACCACAGAATGAATCTCCATGAGTTTGTTATTGGCGAGGAAGGGGTAGGATATGCTAAACAAATAGACGAATGTGAAATTGAATTGAAATTAATCTCAAAAGATATATCTGAAAATGAACGAATGTTGAATAATCACGCTTCACGAGCAGACCTAGACGTCAGTAATTTTATTAATTTAATTGAAGAACCCGATATTGATATCGATCACCAAATAGAAAATAAAATTATGGAGATAGACATATTAAAAAAAGCTGCAGAAATTACAAAGAAGCCGTCAATGGATTTTACATCATTTCCGAGGATCTCAAGGTCAAAATTGGAGGATCTTTTAGCTACAACCCTTACAGAAATATCTAAAGATGCTGAAAAAAACACATTGGACCATATCAATCGACATATGGATTATAAGGACGAAGCATGGATCCAAAAAGGCGTAGAATATATAAAAGATGATAAATGCCCTTTTTGTGGTCAAACTGTTTTTGGTAGTGAATTGATCAAAGCGTATCAATCATATTTTGATAACAGATATATTTTGTTAAAACAAGAAATCAATACGTTCTATAACGAAATAAAAAACGATTTATCCGAACGAAATTTATCTACTATATATAAAATTATTATAAGTAATAATTCTCTTGCAGAATATTGGAATCAATATATTGATTTTGAATACAACACCATCGATCTGGATTTAATTCGAGATAATTGGGATTTATTGCGTTCACGTATCGATAAATATTTTCTAAATAAAATTTTAAACCCGCTAGAACCTCAAGAATTAAAATCAGATATTTTAGTCCCGTTTCGATTGCACAACTTTGATATTGAGAGAATCAATGAATATAATAGTTTAATCAAAGAAATAAATATAGCAATAGAGTCTAAAAAGAAATCAGTGGAACTTGATGATCTGAGTAAGAAGCAAAATGAGCTCAAAGTATTAAATGCTAAAAAAATCCGGTTTGATAAGGACATACGTATCTTATGCAAAGACCACGAACTCCTTATCGAGAAAAAGAAACAATTAACAGATCAGAAAAAAACAGCTAGAGCTGGATTAGATCAATATACTATTGATGTCTTTGAACGTTATGAATCCAAAATCAATGCTTATCTGGAAGAATGTGGTGCAGAGTTTAGAATAGATCAAATTAGGACTGGGTATCGAGGTAAAAGACCCAGTGTGAGTTATCTCCTTTCAATAAATGAGACCCAAGTAGATCCTTCAAATAGCGAAACTCATGCTCCTTCTTTCAAAAATACTCTTAGCGACGGAGATAAAAGTACACTAGCTTTTATATTCTTCCTGTCAAAGTTGGAGAATGATCCAAATTTGCATGATAAGATTATTGTATTTGATGACCCAATTTCAAGCTTAGATAGCAATAGAAAGAATTTTACTCAACAACAGATATTAAATCTAGCCCAGAAATGTAAGCAGATAATTATTTTGTCTCATGATCTAAAATTTACTAGAGATGTTTATAATGACATATCCGGCGAAGTATGTACACTAATCATTAAACGGAGTAAATCTAATAGCATTATTGAAAAATGGGATCTTGAAACGGAAGCCAGAGGCGATTATTTTAAAAATTATGATACCATTTACGATTATATTAATAATGGACCACTAGATGACAATCATAAGCGTGAAGTTGCTAAGACTATTCGTTTAGTACTTGAAGGTTATTATAGAATTAAGTTCCCAAAAGATTTCGGATCCAAAGAATGGCTTGGTGAGCTTTTAAAAAAGATAAATAAAGCAAATGAAAGTGAACCCTTATTCAGCATGAAAGACGATTACCTTGAGCTCAAGGCTATAAATGACTACTCTAAGAAGTTTCACCATGATCAAAATCCTGGAGCTGATTTGACGCCTAATGATGCCGAATTGAAATCATTCGCCACGCGTACTATTAAATTAATAAATGATTAAGATAAATGTTATTGAGGAATCGCATATATGCATAGCTGATGAAACACCAATACCGATTCATAGCAATAAATCCGCGAGAAATTGTCTTATTAATTATATAATATAGGTGATCTCCTTGATCGTGACCGAATACGCAGACTTTCAGACCAGAGGAGACGGAGAGATGACAGATCTCACCGGAAAGGTGGCAGCCGCCGTCGACAGGTCGGGCCTCTCCGCGGGGGTCGCCGTCGTCTTCGCCTCCGGCGCCACCGGAGCCGTCACC
>DUKX01000221.1 GCA_013329085.1 Methanofastidiosum sp.
TTTATTCAATCGTAACATAGCGCTGTATGCACCTTTGTTCTCCGATCTATCTGAAAAAAATTTTTCAATCGAATTAAATATCTTCTCATTTGCCATAAAATGATCAATGAGATTTTTTTCTTCAGAATTTTTATAATTGTGATGCAAATCCGTTACAGCTATACAATAATCGTCATATTTGAAAAAATCGATCGGGATCATAAGATCCCCATATCTGGAGTTAAATTCTGATTCAAGTGCTCGCCAATAATCTCGATATATGGCGTTATCGGGTTGATATGTATGGATTAGGTCTTTGTCATTCTTATCCTGCGATATTGTTACGATAAGTCTCTTCTTTTTATCCCACCTGGTGTCAATGAATTGTTCTTGAGCTTTTCTTTGCTTTCCGTGTAAATGAGAATAATAAGTACTGGGGGGTACCTGAAAGTTAATCCCATTCTTAGAACCCAGGATATATCCACAATCAACACATTGATACGCCGGCCAGGTTTCTTCTACATCTAGTTCACAAATTGGTTTAGTGTCAATATTTCTCTGTGATTCAGAATTAGCCGGAAAACCTAAATTTAAAGTGACAATACCATTATTGTCAGGTTTCCATTCAGCGTAGACTCGAACACGCTCTCTTTCTGTTGTTAGATTAGCGTAGCCTTTACCAACTTGGCCGCCATAAGCCACTTTTTCGGGATAAATATGAACATATTTTCCACGAGGACTCATGATAAAGGCTAATCGTTTGTTTACTACAGCCCAGGAAGGTAGTAACCTAAAAATGCCATTGTCTATGTCGGAAGGTTCTCCATACCATGTATTAAATTGATTAATTTTGATTAATTGCTTGATCTGGGAGATAAGATTTTCTTTTTCAGCATCATGCAGTAATAATTGGGTTTGGTTACTCGTAAGTGCTGTGAAAATTAACTCCGGTGAATTCTCTACACCTACATGGGGAAACGCAAGCACAGTTGGTTTTGCTATTACTTTTTCCCCTACTGTAAAAACCTTCGAAACAGCTAACCTCTTGCCATTAAGAAGTATTTCAAGATAGTATTCACCTGCCTGAAGATCAATATCCACTTGATGATAATTTTTGAGAATGTCCACATCAAGGATTACGTCAGGTATTGATTGAACTTCTTTTTTACTCAACTGAAAACTAAAACTCCCTCTTAACTGATTTCGAATTGCTAAAGAGATAAATAGATGCCTCTCCTTAAAGGTGATGTTTGTAAACTCAACCTGTGGATATTTCCAGAATTGGAAGACTTCCCAACACTCATTTTGAATTTCAACTTCAATAATGTTGATTGTCTCAGAGGACTCCCTCAACACGTCTCTCAGGAATGTCTCACCGATTTTTCTTGTAAAAGCACCTTTGGCATCTAATTGCGCATATCCATTTTGGGATTGGTTAATTCTCCAGGAGTATCTTTGGTTAGGTGCCCCCCTGACAAAAAGGGTAACTTCATTCTCTTGGCCTTCTTCGACAATATTTTTATTAATACTTCCCTCTTCCCAGGCAGAAACCCTTATTATCTCCCAAAGGAATTTTATCTGTCCTCCTTGGGTTCGAACATAGAAGGAACAATCAGATTGTTTATGGATTTTCCATTTGATTTTGACTGAATCATCAAACTCTGATAATTCAGAATCATCAGGAAAAACTATATCTTGACAGGAAACGCCATCAATTTTACATTGAAAAGGATTTACTGGAGAAAAGACTGTATCCAATGAAGGTTGTGTAACCTTTATTCCTGGTAGATATCCAAAAGTAATGGGTTCATCAAGGACGGACTTTAATCCATAAAGAATATCGACTTGATAAAATCCAGCTTCTGTCAAAAATGGGTTAAGAGAAATATGATATTCATTTTCTGTTATTTGTAGATAGCTTTGCTGTAAAAGGTCTGTGAAGGTTATCGATCTGGATACNNTGAACCAGACCCTCCGTAATTCCTCTTTAAGATCAAATGAAAAACTTAATTGAATTATTGAAGAAAGAAATACATCCGGGATTGATTTAGATAAATTTGGTACCTGATCCAAACCAAAAAGGTTGGCTGTAATATTCTGATTTGTTTCTTGCACTCGGAATTCTTGAGTTTCATCACCCATTACTACCTTTACAGGCAGGTCGATACTATATCGACATGCAGTTTTGAAACCTAATTTACGTAATGAAGCTGGTAATCGTAAAGATGATCGGAGAATTTCAGTGTTGTGACTGTCGAAAATATTATAATCGGACCGAGACACGATAATCCAATCACCCGATTTATGAATTATTTCTTTTTGCCTTGCATAATCTCTATTTGAGGTACAGGAAAAGAATAAGAATTGCCCAACTAGAAGAGGCAAATCATTAGAGTAAACAATTCTTTCCTCTTGATCCTTATAGTTTTTATCCAGGTCGAAATTTTCCGATAGTATAAACACAGATCTCTTGGAGTTCAGATTGTCTAGCAAAATCAATTGTTGATCAAGTTCCCACCTTTTATTTAAATATCTCCAGGGATCTAGTTTTAGGTGAATTTCTGGTTCTATAAAATTCGAGCTATCAACAATGAACAATTGATCAGGCTTTTCATCGATTGATGATTTAACTCCTGATAGGCTAATGCCAATCTCATCTTTTTCTAAGAACCAGACCCATTCTAATTTGGGTGTAGTTTTCCTGAGTTTTGAAATTTGGAGTGAACTAAAAATTAATCGATTGTAAATTGCATTCCATAAAGATTTTTCTATGGGTGAGTCAATAAGGGACTCGATCATTTCTGGTTGTTCGGTTTCTCTGAACAAGCTAATAGCTTTTGCCATTTTCTCTAGTAAATCTGTGGCAGATTGGGATGTTTCTTCCCGGGTAAGGAAATTTCTTAATTGACCGGGCATATATCCAATGCTCTTATCTTCTCGAAGAAGAAAAGGCAATTGGCTTGGGTTAAAGTTGAGTATTATTTCGTTATTACTTACAATCCATTCTGCAAGATCACCCATTAGATAATGGGGGATGATTGCGTGTTGATATACCGGTCGAACTACATCTCCCTCGTTCTTGATATTAAACTTCATACCTAAGGTGATTGCCAGGTCTGTTCTACAAGTCTTAAAATGGCCTCGACAATTATTTTGTAGAGGAATATCAGATTCTGGCTTATCCCAAACTTGCTGACAATAGGGACTCCAAAAGTTTCTGGCTTCATGTTCTGAATACCTGGCACAGAAAACCATTAAAGTAATAAAAAACGAAGGGGGGATTTGTTTAGGTGCCGAAATATTTCTTTTTTTTGAATTGGATCGAGCATATTGAGATAATGCTATAAATGACTCTCTTGAAATTGGCAATTCACCAATCAAACCAACTCTTTTCAATGCAGAAAACAGATAGTTTTCAACCAGTTCAATTGGCCAGGTCAGAATTGAATCGAGAGTTCCCTTCTCAAGATTCTTTAAGAAGAGATCAACATCATTATCGGATAATGCCTGCCAACTAAGCCTTTGGTTTATGAAATGAGCATAGTATTTCATTTCAGGCTTTTTGATTTTTTTTGCCAGCAACTCTTTTCTAAATTTGTCAAAACTTTGTGCAGATTTCTCAGGGATTTTTGTACTAACTTTTGTTTCATTTTCAACAAGATCCTCGTTTGAAGCTGTAATAGAATGAGGATCCTCTTCTTTAGATCCGACATTTTGGTTCTGATCTAACTCAATCTTCATTGATTCTGTTTCGACTGTTTGTGAATCTAATTGATAAAGACTCTCTGGATCAAGTTCAGATTCTTCTGACAAGCTATTAGGAATGGTCTCAAGGTCTTTGGTTTTGGAGGACTCTATGAAAATTATTGGATAGTCTTTATTGTCTGATTCGATGTTTGATTCTAAGTTGTTATCTTCAATTTGGTTTATCTCAGGACTGATTTCGAGAAGATTATCCCCTGAGCCCTCTGTCTCCTGCTCTGGTTCCACAGCTAAGAAGGTTAAATCATTATCATCTTTTGATTTCATTAAACTATAACGATCTACTGAAAGATCCTTAAGAATGACTTCATCAGCTGGTGTACCAACATTTGATGGAAGAGCAACAGGAATTTCCTGAATTAAACTGTTTGAGGGTATATTTTTATCCTCAGTTTCCGAATTAATAACAACTTCTAAATATTCGATTCGATCAAGGTCAAATGATTTTCCATCACTATCATTTACTTCGAAGGATTGTGATGGAGACTCCTTATTCTCTTTAAGATCTTCCGTTGGCAGTGAAAATATTGAGGCTGGTTTAAATGCAGTTTTATCTATGATAAGGGATTGCCCTTCCATATCCTTATTCATATCTTCACATGGAATAATTGAGTAGGGATCAGTATCAATAACAATCTCAGATATATTCGGATTTGTTCCTTTGCTTATTGACGTTTCTTTCTTGATGATTGGTTCTGTAATTCTATGATGTTGATCTCTTGAAAATTGCTTTGAACATGTGGTTCTTTTGGGAAACAAAAATGACAATAACTTTCGGAAGAAATAATTTACCTTAATAAATATTCTCATACATACCCCTTCACAATTGTTACACAACAATCATATAATCTTACTTAATTAAAATTATTACTGTGTATAGCTATGATTTAAAAATATATTTCTGTGGGCGAGCATCTTCCGACTTTCAGGCAAATTTTTACATACAATCAATTTGGATAATTTTGTGAGGTAATTTTTCAATACTTTATTCATTTTAATTGTTAATTATACTTGCGATAATTTGATACCAAGTAATTACGATCTTTTCAGTTAATATTAAGCATATAGATATGGAAGCGTTTTATAGGCGTGGCAATTTGGACATGTTCAGAATCACCGAAATTTTTTATGGAAGTAGTCAAAGATACATCTTGAACTTGAGAATAACCAAGTAATAAATGGACCAAGGGATTCCTATGCAATTAAGGATGCATAAGAAATCAATCTTAATGACGTAGAGCTTTGATTATCGCATAAGTATCTAAAATAAATTTTGTGCTTTCTTGATTAACTTGATGTAGTATCCAATCATATGTGGCTTGTTCGTTTGGTTAATTAATGCTTTCTGGACAGCTAAAATCAACCAGAATCACCCTTTTTAACCAGCGGCTCTCTCTTAATATCCGTCCCCCAATAAAAAATGGTATTACTGGCTCATATAAAAAGCTCAAAAAGTGCCGAAAAATGCCAAATTTTTGGATACCCCATGGACGCTTCGAAAAAACGGAAAATGCCGATTCTATCGTAGCGGTTACGATAGAAATTAATGCTATTAAGAAATAATAGCTATTAATATATAAATAAGTTGATTATTAAACAGGAAAGTTTGTCTTTTAATTTAATTACTGTTATTTATTCGCCAGGATAAAGAACACGGTCCAAAAAGAACTGCCGTTATTTTAAAGCTAGTTCTTCGTTATTACAACAACCGCTGAGTTCTTAGATAAAAAATTAATTGGCTTGCCCCTCCCATCGCTTGACTTAGTAAATCCAGAGAGAGGTATTTGTGTATTCAAAAATTTCTTAGCTATATTTTAGGTAAAGCCATGACTACAATCTTTGTATTGATATGAGAAAGGTTTTCATTCTTTTCCATTTAGTAAACAAAACACATTAAGAGATTAAAGTTGTTGGACTCTTCAAAGACCCCCTTTTGGGCAGATTGCTGTAACGGATTCTTTTAGAGTTATATAAGAAATGCAATATCAAAAATTTTTCCATGGCCTAAGCTAGGAAAGGATCAACTATCACCGGCGCCATATATCTATTTAGTGTCGGACCAAAAACTGACGCAAGTATGAATTGACCCGCTGAAAAAGCTTTCGTATAGAGAAACTTGATCGAGTTGGGATTGTAAAAAAAGCATGAGCTGAAGAAGTATGCTTAATAAAATACAGGACGTTGCTGGCCGTTCAACAAACCCATGAATTCCCAAATTAGACTTAAAAATTAAGGCATTAGCTTCGAAAAATTTCTGATCAAACCAAGAGACAGTAACTTTTATTTACGGAGAGTGTGCAGGGTTGTTAAAAAGAAAAAGGCATTAGCTTCCTAGGTTGATGCCCTCACGTATGATGGCTTATTCCGATTAGAATAACCAAATTGACAGAATAATTAAAAGCTGAGATCGATTTTCAACACAATTTTACGACTAACTCAACCCAAATATGGGCATTAGCTTCGAGTTTTTTGGGGATCAATTTAATAAAAATTATTAGCTCATAAAATTTTCTAATAATGATTTAGATTTACTTCTATGTTATTTTACCCATGACCACCCGCTTATCAAAAGCAAGAAGAATCCATGAAAAATAGCTTTCTATAAGAATTTACTTTGTTCTGATCATCTCTTTACTAATCACTTCAAGAATGGCAGAAAAAAAGTCAGTTTCAATCTATGAACCGATTCTATAAAATAGCGGTTTTTTACAACATTTATTGGGAGCGAAACTCTCCTCACTTGTTATGCGTTATTTATTGACTTTTGGGATTGTCATGCCTCCTCAACAACTTCTTGAATATTTACCATAGCGATGGTATATTAATAGGTAGTTAGAATCTTGGTTATGGATCAGAATATTCATCTATATAATTTATAAGAAGGTAGAAGTGGGAATTAATAAATTTCGAACCTTATTATTTAATCTCCTGATTATCTCATGTATTCTTCCCTCAAGAAATGTAACAGGGAAAACAAACAATCTAGAAATTCCAGCCGATTTTGAGCTGTGTAATGGACCCCAAAAACTGGAC
>DUKX01000100.1 GCA_013329085.1 Methanofastidiosum sp.
AAAATGAATGATCTGGAAATTTTTGGCTTAGTATCTCAATGGCTTTTTTTTCAGATTCATAATCTGCGTCTGTTACTAGGTCAAAATCTCCTTTTTTATAGATCCCACAATCATTTCTATAGTATTTTTTGAGAATCTCTCCAGATGCTCTTGCAGCATTAAAAGCAGTTTGAAGCATTAAATCAACTCTTAATCAGCTTTACATATACGTTCCTTGATCTTGGACCATCAAATTCCATAAAAAAGATTCCTTGCCAAGTTCCAAGAACAAGTTTTTCATTTTCAATAATGATAGTTTTGGACGGGCCAATTATAGAACTTTTTATGTGGGCGTCTGAATTTCCTTCAAGATGTTTATAATCTCTGTCTTTTGGCGCTAATTTTGAGAGAAAAGAGTTAATGTCTTCCGCTACTGAAGGATCATAGCTTTCGTTAATCATTATCCCTGAAGTGGTGTGGGGCGAGTAAATAAAAGCCACACCTGAAGAGAAATTTGATTTTGAAATAACTTCTTTTATTTCTTTTGTTATTTCAATTGCTTCTATCCTCTTATTTGATCTTAAGTTTATAACGTGGTTCAATCTATCATCTCGCCCGAATTTTAACAACTTTTCCTCTATTCAATTTTTTCATCATATCTCCCGAAACTACTGCCTCGCCCACACCGATACATTTATTGTTTTTTTGAACTATAACATCATCGCCAGGCCTAATATTCTCAGAATTACTTATGATGCCTTTAGAAAAGATATCCCCTCTTAAATCAAAATCAATATTTACCCACAAGGAATCTTTTATTAGTTCACCACCAATAACATTCACCTTAATTTTATTCTGGAAAATACCTATTATCTTTTTATTAAAAGTCAAATCTGTAGTTTTTCTTCTTTCTACATAATTAAAAGGTAGATCAAATTCTTTCTTGAATTGAAATGAAAACATTTTTTGTGCTTTAGTTTTATATTCATTAAGAGGCTCTTTATCCCAAAGAACTCTATTCGCATCAAGAATACTCTTTAATTCTTCAAGAGACCCTTGAGTATATTGTATTTCAAACGGGAGTGTTTCAAGCGCCTTCAAATAAGGACTATTCTCTCCAAAATGCGCGATTACAACTGGATTATTACACTTATTTAGTAATGAACAAAGTAATCCAGAAAGAGAATCTAACTCTTCTTGATTCCAGTGCCCAGTCACAGGAATATCATAGTCTGCATAGTCTTCAAGTTCCCTGGGGACTACGCCCAATGGCGATGTAAGAATTAACTGAGATAAATTAGAATATTTATCCTTTAGGATATCTCTTAAGAATGAGATAATTTTTGTATGGGATTTAGAGACTCGATAAGGTTTTTTTGCACTGCATGGAAGCAATAATACTATATTCGTTGGGATTGTATAATATTGCTCTACCTCTTTTCTCCATCTCACTACCTGCGGCCTATCTAAAGAGATATCATCTATATAATAAGACCTCTTAAATTCCCTTCTCAAATGAACTTCAAAAGAATTATAAAACTCTTTGTAGAGAATTCTCAATAATCTTCGGGAATTAACAGATCCATTTGAATACATCTCTACTAATTCGGGCAAAGGGTTTGAAAGATACTCGCTAAAAAACCGTTCATTGTTTTCTTCGGCCAAGAATAAGTCAAACCCCAGGAAGAGAAATATTGGAATTTCATAATTTTTTGAATCGATGAAAAAAATAGAAGAAGGATATTTCTCTTTTAATCTAAAGTAGAAATCAAGAAGAATTCTCTCGTCGGCTATTCTTTTGAAAAAATAAATAGATTTTTTAGGTATTGACTCAAAAAGTTCTTGATTTATTTCCCTATATTTTGTAAGATAAATCGGAAGGCAGTCTCCTTTTTCTTCTTTGATTATGGATATATTCAGACTAGATAATTTTTTTGCTTCTTTTATTGGTAAGTCAAAAGGTATTTGGACAAGTGGTACTGTAGAAAGGTCATATTTACCTCTTTTATAAGTTTCAGCAACAAGATATGAGAGGGGTTTTTCAATAGTCATGCTGCCAAATTGAAAATAGTCCTTATTATTTAGAAGAATGTAAGGTGTATTCTCTATATGATCATCTAAATTTACCTTGCCTAGCCTATACCCATCTTCATAAAGTATCTCAAAAGAAAGATTATTTTCCAATGACATCATCCACTATCTCTTTAGCATACCCAATATATTTTTCAGGATTTAATGCATCATTTATTTCAGATTCAGATAATAGTTCTCTTATCTTATTATCTTTCTTGACATTGTCAATGAATCTTCCTTCTTTCATAGAAACTACCCTCATTGTTTCATGCGCATCCTGCCTTCCCATACCTTTCTCAACTAATTTTAGCATTAGAACTTCTGCCAAATTTGAATATCCAGTAAGCTCTAAGTTCTTTTTTACATTTGACTCATAAAATACTAGATTAGATAAAACTTTGATAGTGCCCTTGAGCATCTCATCCAATAATATAAATGACTCAGGATGAATTACCCTCTCACATGAGGAGTTTGTAAGATCTCTTTCATGCCATAAGGGATTATTAAGTATCGCAGGAAATACATTAGAATATACTACTCTTGCAAGACCACATATTTTTTCACATGTTACGGGATTTTTTTTGTTCGGCATAGTTGAAGAGCCAACTTGTTTTTTACCAAATCCTTCTGCAATTTCCATTATTTCTGTTCTTTGAAGGTTTCTTATTTCCAAAGCTAGTTTATCTAGGGTTGAAGCCAAAGAAGCTAAAGAGAACATAACATCTGCATATGTGTCTCTAGATACAACCTGATTTGATATTTTGGCCATTTTAATACCAAGAATATCCCCAACTTTTTTCTGAAGTTCAGGGCCATCTTTGTAGGACGCCATAGTTCCAACGGCCCCAGATATCTTACCAGAAACATTACTATATGAAAATTCGAGCCTATCTCTAGCTCTTCTTATCTCATCTAAGAAAAGAGCAAACTTCATTCCATATGTAGTTGGTATAGCATGTTGTCCGTGAGTTCTTCCCACACAAACTGTATTGCGATATTTTTTGGATAATCCTATAAGTATGTCTTCAAGTTTATTTAAATCAGAAAAAACAATCTTAAAAGCTTCAACAAATTGGAGGGCAGTTGCAGAATCATTAATATCGTTCGAAGTTGCCCCCAGATGCACATATTTTCCATGAACTCCACATTGCTCAGAAAGTGAAAGGACTAATGCCATTATATCATGATTTATTTCTGATTCTATCTGTTTCATTCTTTCTAGAGAAACATATTTTGTATTTGCTTTCTTGAAAATCTCATCGCCTGCTTCTTTCGGTATGTGGCCTAATTCTGAATGAGCTTTTGCTATTGCCCCTTCAACTAGAAGCATCTTATTTAATCTTTCCTCCTCATCAAATATTTTTCTCATTTCTAAAGAACCATATCTATTATCAATTGGATGAATCATTATAATCCCTAATCAATTTTTATAAATAAAGTTTATTAAGTTTTTTGACAAATTGCATCAAAAATAATAAAGTTACCGAAAGACATATGATTTAAATATATATTCTACAATGTATGGACATTATTACGATTATCGGCCTAACAGCTGCGTTCCTTACTACTGTCTCGTCATTACCTCAAGTAATTAAGACTATTAGATTAAAAGAAACAAGAGACATATCTTTCTGGATGTGGACTTTTCTATCCGTAGGGATATTTTTATGGCTAATATACGGATTATACAAAAAAGACCTTCCCATTATTTTAGCAAATGGAATATCGTTATTCCTCGTATTAATTGTACTGGGCTTAAAAATAAAATATAAGTAAATTATTTCTTTTGATTACATTCTTTTATCATTTCTTTTAATTCTACTACTTCATCAATTACCTTCCAACCTTCGCCCAAATAAATTGTATCGACTAAGTTTCTTAAGAAAGCAAGATTTGACTTGGGGTCGTTAAGATCGTGCTTAGATACTAAATTTAATATTTTTTCTAAAAAAGAAAATGTAACCGGAAAGTCTTCTTGAAGTAGTTCAATAAGGTCATTTTTTAGTTCTTCCGAGCAGTTCAATGCATCATCGGCAAATAAAAGCGCAAACTCGGCCCATCGATCCCCTAACATTAGTTCAGGGCCCCTAGTTAGATTATTTAAATTGGACTTTGTTCTTGTATCAATCATTTTTTGCGGATCATGCCCGAGGCTCCTCTGAAGTTTGTAAAGAGGAGAATGCTGGGCTAAAGAATTCATATTAATATCTATCCCGCTTTGTCTATTATATTTATTTACTAATCCTTTGAATCCCTTAACCATTAAGATCCAATGTCCTATTTCATGCGTTATTAGTAATGGATCAAAAGATTTTGGATTTTCTAACCATATTGGCAATACTACATTCCCATCTATCACCGCAGGATATGCACTATTAAGTTCCCCCGGTATATGTTTTAATTCAGGATTATCCTTTCGATCACCCATCATTATTTCAATTGGGTAACCAAGCAATTCTTCTGATAATTTTTTCCATAAATCGAGAAATTTCGAAGTTGGTTCATCTGCCATTTTTCTTATATAACTTTCAGGTAAAGGATTCATTTAATCACCAATAAAATACTAATATTAATCATTATCGGATTCCGTTATAATCTCAATTCCTTCTTTTACAAGAAATATAAAGATTATTATGCCTACTATTGGGTCAGCCTGCCAAAATCCAAATAAATAATTCAAAGTTAGGCCTAAAAAAAGGGGAAGAGATAAGAAAGAGCATGCAAGAGTTTCTTTTGAATCTGCAACAAGCGCTTTGCTACCTATCTTTTTTCCAATAGAGTTTTTCTGATAAAACAGCAAGGGCATTATCAATAGTGAGGCTATTGCAATAATTATTCCAGCTATTGAGGGATCAGGTTTTTCTACAACGATGAGTTTTCTTATTGACTCTACTAAAACATAAAAACCTAGGATAAAAAAAGTTAATCCTACTAGTTTGGTTGCTTTTTTCTCTATATCTAACTCTTCATCTGCACCTACAAAACCATGTTTTTTTAATCTCCAAATTAAAATAATTCCTGATATTGATTCAACGATGCTATCAAGACCAAATCCTATCAAAGCAATACTATTTGAAAGACTTCCAA
>DUKX01000245.1 GCA_013329085.1 Methanofastidiosum sp.
GGATTTTTGCCGGAAGAGGATGAGTATTTTACTGTCTATGAAGTAATTGGCGAAGTTGAAGATGATCAGTCTAAAGAAAGATTGTCTTATTTTTTAAATTCTGGGAAGATTAAGATAAAGGACCCAAATCCAGAAATTGTAAAAGAAGTAACTAAAAAGTCTCAAACAACAGGAGACAATCTATCTTTGACCGATATTAAATTAATTGCACTTGCACTTGAGTTAGATTCTGCGATTATATCGGAGGACTATGGGATACAAAATGTTTCTTCTACGATGAAAGTCAAATACAAATCAATTAGAGAATCTGGGATAAAAAAGATAATTCATTGGGAATATTATTGCATGGGGTGCAAAAAAATATACCCAAAAGACAAAAAAATCTGTCAAGACTGCGGAAATATAATAAAAAGGCGGCCTATAAATAAAAACATTGAATATTCTTGTTAATCAATAGAAGTTTTATTAATATATTACAACCGTTAAATTTATATTTAGGGACGCTGAATATTGTTAGTATGGTCAACACTACTACAAATACAGAACAAGATTACCTTAAAGCCATTTTAAACATTACAGAGACCAAAGGCTTTGCTAGGACTAAAGATGTCGCCAAGGCATTAGGGGTACGACCTGCAACTACAGTTGAAATGTTAAAAAAACTTGAAGAAAAAGGACTAATAAAGAGAGAACATTATGGGCCGACAGTCTTAACTGAAAAGGGAACAAGAATAGCAGCAATTACATTGAAAAAACACAAACTTCTTCTTGATTTTTTTACGATGATACTTGTGCCGGGAGAGGAAGCCGAAAAAGATTCTTGTGCTATGGAGCACAATTTAAGTAAGGTGACTAACGAGCAGCTTATCAAATTTATGGCTTTCTTGTCGCACGAAGGATTCTTTGAAATATGGACAAAAAAATTCAAGGATTATTCTTCAAGTGGCAAGTTGATACCTATTAAGTTCTCTGATGATGAGTATTACCAAGATTTAGCATCTCAAAATATGAAATAGTTCTCTAATAAATAAACTATTTAAGAAGAGAAATACTACCAAATTCATGATATCTCTTGGGATAGAGGGTACAGCGCATACTCTTGGAGTTGGAATAGTTTCTGAAGAATGCGTGCTCTCAAATGTCACTGATTCTTATTGCTCAGACGGGGGAATCCACCCTAGGGAAGCTGCAGACCACCACGCCAATGTAATAGGGAGCGTTATGGGGAAGTCTTTATCTGAAGCTGGTATTAAAAAAGATGAAGTTGACTTAATCTCTTTTTCAATGGGGCCTGGACTTGGGCCATGTCTTAGAATTGTTGCCAGCGCTGCAAGATCCCTCTCGATTAATTTAAATGTACCTATAATAGGAGTTAACCATTGTGTCGCTCATGTAGAGATTGGTAGATTTACTACAAGGGCAAAGGACCCAGTCACTCTTTATGTTTCAGGAGGCAATACTCAAATATTGGCTTATGCAGAAGGTAAATATAGGGTGTTTGGAGAGACTCTTGATGTTGGAATAGGTAATATGCAGGATACTTTTGGCAGGGAATTAGGGATAGGATTTCCCTGTGGAAAACAGATCGATGATCTTTCTAGCAAAGGGCGCAATTATCTACAGTTACCTTACACAATAAAAGGCATGGATTTCTCTTTCTCAGGACTTTTGACAGAATCGATTAAAAAATTAAAAACAAACAGCCAAGAAGACGTTACCTTCTCACTAATGGAAACTGCATATTCTTTGGTAGTTGAAGCATCTGAAAGGGCAATGTCACATACCGAAAAAAATGAGCTTTTATTAACAGGTGGAGTTGCCTCTTCTAAAAGATTAAAAGAGATGTGTAGCACTATGTGTGTTGAAAGAGATGCTACACTTTTTGTTCCTCCCCCTCCTCTATGCAGGGACAACGGAGCAATGATTGCCTATCAAGGTCTATTAGAATACTCAAATGGTAAGAGGATGGAGATTGAAGATACGATAATAAAGCAAAAATGGAGAACAGACGAGGTGGAAGTGAATTGGGTATAGACAACTTAGAAAAAGCTGTAAAAATCATAAAGAAGGGGGGTGTGATAGTATATCCAACTGACACCTGTTACGGCATAGGATGCGATGCGACCAATCCACTGGCAATTGAAAAAATATTCAAAATAAAGGGTAGGGAAAAAGATAAACCGCTTCCATTGATAGCTTCTTCAATTGAAATGATAGAAAAATATGTTTTTTTAGAAGAAAGAGCAATTAAACTGTTCAAAGCTTTCCCCGGGATATCTGTAGCCCTTAGAAAAAAAGGAAATGCCATACCAGATATTGTAAACAAGGAAAAACTGGCATTTAGAATACCCTCAAATGAGACTTCTAAGAAGTTGTCTGAATTATCAGAAAAACCTATCATTTCAACAAGTGCAAATAGATCGGGGGATCCATCTCCTTATTCTATAGAAGAGGTAAAATCTAGCCTTAAAGAATTTTTAGAGGAAATTGACTTATTTATAGATGGTGGAGTTCTCGATAAAAATCCTCCATCGACTATAGTTGATTTAGTTGATGGCACGATAGGAAGAGTAGATAACGTAAAAGAAAAACAGATAATAGATCTACTGGGGGGTAATCTTTGATTCTAAAAAAGGGGGCAGAAGCAGACCTTTATCTTGAAGATTTCAAGGATGTTTTCGGATTTGACTTTTACAATGAGAAGATTGTCATCAAAAAAAGGGTAAAGAAAAATTACAGAATTAATGAAATTGATGATATGATTAGGGGATTTAGAACTGTAAAAGAAGCAAAGATAATAAATAAAGCAAAAATCTCTGGCGTATACTCCCCAGCACTGTATCTTGTTGACTTAAAAGAAAAAAGTATTGTGATGGAATATATTAATGGAATCCGATTAAAAGAACATTTTTCTTCAAAAGGACTCGATAAAAAAATAGGATTTCAGATTGGCAAATCAGTTGGCTCTATGCACAAAGCTGGGATAATCCACGGCGATCTCACGACATCAAATATGATATTAAGCGATGGCAAAGTATATTTCATTGACTTTGGATTATCGGAGGAATCCGAAGAAATTGAGAAACAGGGGATAGATGTACACCTATTGAGACAGGCTTTAGAAAGTACCCATTTTGACATTTCCGAGGAGCTGTTTAAAATAATAATTGAAGGGTATTCGGACGTCGTTGGAAACAAAAAGAAGGACGAAATCCTCCAAAGAATCGAACAAATAGAAAAGAGGGGAAGATATAGAAAAAGAGACTAAATTTTTTCTAATTCGCTTAAAACTTCCCAGAGAATTGTTCTCGTATGCATTGGCATGTTAGGATCGTTTGAAATTTCATCCAACAGCTCAACTGCAGCATGGGCTCTTGATTGGGCAGATTCAGAAGTATCGAGTAATCTGTCAGCAGCTTCCTTGGCAGCCCTTCTTATATTTCTAGGAACACTGTTGTCTTCGTTAACAAATTCGTTTAAGTAATCGACTATACCTTTAATATTTTCTTCAGGCATTATATCACCTCTTCTATATACCGCATGAACATGAAATTGCTTTAAAACTTTTATCTTTAGAATATTTAATTTACTACAACTAGATAGGTTATAATTATAGCCATTATGCCAAAAATAGCCCCAATTAACCAAATTATAAGGACTAGGCTTTTTTCAGTGAGTTTAAAATGGGAAGTAAGTAAATTCGCCACCGAGAGATATTTTTGGGGGTATAATATCCCTTTGTTGTCCACTTTGGTCGGGCCATATTTTTTTCCGCCAAATCTTTTCATTGATTTGAATAAAAACTCCATAATTTGAGGTAGTAAAAGGATTACTCCAATTATCTCAATATGTTTTATTATAGAAAATGATGCTATTATTGCACCAACTATCAAGGTGCCTATATCCCCTGGGAATATTTTTGCCGGGTATTTATTGAAAATTAAAAAAGCAAGGAAAGATAA
>DUKX01000187.1 GCA_013329085.1 Methanofastidiosum sp.
TCTAACCAACTGAGCCACGCGCCCTATAGTACCTAAAGCCCCTGATTTTCGCGTGTTTTGTCTACTACGGTACCCGACACAAAACCGATCATCGAAAAAGCTTTGTCATCCCCAATTTTATCATAGCGATGAAAGATTAACAAGGCTTACTATTGTTAGATAATGTTTTTGAAGAAATTATTTTCCTTGGTTGATAATACGACTTTATTGTTATGTTTTTCAAATTCCATTTTGTTCAGGTTGAATATCTTAAATAGTCTTTCAAATCGGAATTTACAACCAGGAATTCTATGACGTAGGTCGTTTATTCCTCATCCTCGGGTACCAAAGCCCATATTTGTTTTAGTGGTAATTCAGCCTGAATTTCTTCAGAGAGATTTTCGTAATTATCTTGGATCATTTGGACTAAAGTATTCGCGTCCCAAATCTTCATCTTGAAAAAATGTCTGGCAGCTTCTTTTTCAACAGTGTTCTTATATCCTCCCCAGGTGACGATTAATCCTTGGTCTGCACCAAAATTGGTCATGGATCCTTGAAGTTCATTAAAAACTTTGATATCGATGGGATCATCAAACGATTTTACTTGGACTGCAATTCTAGGAACCTCAAACCCAAACGCGCCTTTACCTGCGAGAATATCAACTCCACCATCTGCCCCTTTAGGTGAAACTCGCGTTTTAAATCCTTGCGCAGTTAGTATTGCATCGACTAAAAATGCTAACTTATCACCTTTGAATTTTCGTTCGATATAATTGACGATTTGATCGCGAGCGATTAGACCTACATCAATATCTTCTTCTCTATCATCAGTACGAATATCTTTCTTACCTGAGAGCGCCTCGGCAACTCGATTTTCCGCCTTATTCCGTTGAATTTGGCAGACAGTTTTAAATGCCCCAAAAGAAAACAGAATATCCGGATCGAACGATTTTCGAGGAAGTTCCTGCCATTTATTTACAGAGATAACATGTCTTGCACCAGGAGGATTTTTAGGTTCATATTGATATTTACTAACCACTTCTCCAAATGCAATGAAAGCTCTTTGCTTTAGAGGTAACGCAACTTTGTCGCCTATTTTAATTTCATGGATGAATTGCCAGATTTGCCCTTCCCAATTTCGAAGAGTATTTATCTTTTCATCGGGGTATGAAGTTTGAAGAATTTTATGCAGTTCGTGTCGTTCTTCAATACTGGACAAATCAGGGAGTTCCTCCCAACCTATTACAGCCACTTTATTTTTCAGGGCGAATTCCTCGCGTTCTCCGCGACTTCCAGCGCGAACCAACCATAGCGTCATAATGTCCTCCTAGATTTCCCATAATTATTTTAGCAAGAATTTTCCCCATCATTTCGATTTTGTAATCGCTCAATGAGAAAAACTTTTGTATATTATGTTAAACTAATTTTACAACATGAGATTATGGGGATGTTCCATAGAAGAAGATTGTCGAGAATTCCATCTTTAGTTTGCACTTATTAGTATGCTAAAGACCCTTTTAAATAAGACTAAGTACTCAATCATTGTATCGCCTAAGAAATTAAAGAAGAAAGTACCGCAATTTTTGGAGAACTCTAATGGATATTTTCTTTACACATTTCTGATACTTCTAAGTGTGAATTATGAGCGAGTGCTCGTCATTAAGAACTTAATTTAGTCTTGAGCGTTGATATTGTTATGGGGTTGGAAGTAGGATATATGTAGCAATGAGGAAATTCGAGTTCGGTAATTTCTCAACATAGGAGGACCCATGACCTTAGCAAAAAAAATTGTCACTTGTTTTTACGCATACCCGACATTTCCTCTTAGCCTATCAGAGACTATAGAAACAGCAATCCCAAAATTGTGCAAAACTGGATACGTAGATATTATCGGTTGGAAAAGTTTAGGAGTATCAGGCAAATTTGTTATTGGTAAGATTTGTGAAGCAATTAGGAAAGCAGATATATTTCTCTGTGATGTGACTAATTTAAATCCGAATGTCCTTTTCGAATTAGGATATGCAATTGCACAAGATAAACGTGTCTGGTTATCGCTAGATAGAACTGATCCTAAAGCAGAAAGTAATTTTAAAAAGACAAAAATACTCTCTACAATAGGATACAGAACGTATAGCAACTCAGATAATTTGACAGAAGGTTTTCTATCAGATCGACCGTTTTCTGAAATTGAAGAGACATTATATAGAGATCTTATTGAACCACAACTGCATAGGAGCGGTAGACCAAATAATTTGCTATACATGAAGAGTTCTGTTGAAACTGAAGCATCAAAAAGAATAAGTCAATTTCTTTCAAACGAAAAAATACATTTATTTATTGATGATCCTAGCGAAGTTTCTATTCAAACACTCAATTGGTATATAGAGCACATCGTTGATAGCGGATATATTTTAGTACATTTAATCGATGAAGAAAGATCGAAAGCAAATGAAACGCAAAATATAAAATATTCTTTTTTGGCAGGATTAGCTTATGGGCTTGACCGAAACGTCCTAATGCTAGCTCATCATCCATATGAACCACCGTTTGATTACCAGCAATTATTAGCAGTTCATAAAACCGCATCAGAGGGTATTGAGTTACTCCAACCATGGATTAATCAAGTTTTACAAGAAATTCAAGATAACAAGGATTTGGTTACTAAGTCCAAGCATTTAAAGAACGAAGCATTTTCGCTTAGAAAGATCTATATTGGCGATTACATCGCTGAAAACGAACAGGATCAATTAAATAATTACTTCATTGAGACAGCTGCTTTTTCTGATGCGATAAGAACAAATCAATCAATGATTTTTGTTGGAAGCAAGGGTACAGGAAAAACTGCGACCTTGTTTCAAATTGTTGAACGGCTTTCCTCAAACAAAGATAATCATCTTTGTGTCTTAAAACCCGTAGATTATGACCTAGATGGTGTTTTGCGATTATTGAGATTGAGTATCCCCTTATCAGAACAAGGTTATCTTATGGAAAGCTTGTGGAAATATCTGGTATATACTCAACTAGCTTTTTCCTTTGTAGAGAGGATTAATAACCGTTCAATATACATTGCAGACAATTCTCACGAACAAGCGCTGAAAAGATTTGTTGAGGAAAATAAAAAATATATCCAATCTGATTTCACGATAAGGTTGGAGACTGCTGTATCCAACCTTTGTAACATCGTATTTTCACAAGAAACAGCTAGTAATAGAGTAAAAGTTAGTGAAACGCTCCATGAGAACCTACTAAATCAACTGAGAAAATTTTTAGGCAACGTCCTGTTTGACAAAAAAGTCTATATCTTGATTGATAATTTAGACAAAGCTTGGAGGCAAAAATCAGACCTCGAACCATTGTCAAACTTTATATTTGGATTAATGAGTGTTAGTCGAGCAATTACCGAGGAGTTTAAGAGATCAGGGCCAAGCTGGAGGCCTTCTAACGTATCAGTTCTTGTATTTTTACGCCGAGATATTTTTACCTTTATGCGAGCTCACGCAAGGGAAGCAGATAAATTAATATGTACTTCAATAGATTGGTCAGACCCTTACTTACTTCAACGAATTATCGAAGAAAGATTTATATTCTCTCTTGATGAACAAATAACACCTGATACTGTCTGGAAAAGATTTTTCCCGGCAAAAACTCGAAACATTGAGACTAAAACTTATCTAGTAAATCACGTCATTCCACGTCCCAGAGATATTATTTATATTTGCAAAACAGCTCTGGCACAAGCTGTAAATCGAGGTAATCCAAGAATAGAGGAAGAAGACATTGTCGGCGCGGAAAAAGAATACTCTGAATATGCCTTCTTAACACTAGTTTCGGAAATCAAACCCCAATTTCCATATATTGAAGAATTATTAGTCGAATTGGCAGGTTCCAATGAAATCATCACGTACACGAATTTATGTGATGCTTTAGTAAAACTTAAGCAACCTCAATCAGATGTTGATCTATTGATCCAGTTGTTAGAAACGTCTCTCTTCTTAGGTATTGAAGCCTCTCCAAATGAGTTTCGATACCTTTATGAACACGAAAAACCTGAAATAATTCGTGCAAGAGCAAAAAAAGTAACAGAACAAACTGGGATATTGCGATATAAAATTAACCTTCCATTTCACGCATATTTGGAAATTCAATCTTAAGAGCTCAGAAACTCCTGCACTCAAAATCAATCTTATTAGTGTTTTCATTCACGGGAGTAATTTATGTTCGAACAAACCTTTAAGAACATCGACGACAGACTTTGGAAA
>DUKX01000200.1 GCA_013329085.1 Methanofastidiosum sp.
TCTCTGAACTAATGACAAGTAATCCTCTCATGAAAACAGAGATGACAAAATACTACAAGGATTCAATTAAATTAATTGCGGATTATTTTGAGGGCTACAAAAAAAGAGAGATTATCAAAAAAAACATGGATACATTTTCCCTATCAATGGGGATAACTTCACTTCAGGATGGACTCATGGCTGCAATGCAGATGGGGATAGAAATATCAGAAATAAGAAAAACCTGGAAAGAAATAACTAAAATGATGCTGAAAAGCGCTTTGGCTGATTAATATTGTTTAGTTTAGCATTTCTTCTTCCACGAAATAGAAACTAAGATAATTGCAACTAGAAATTGTACAAACGATAGCATTGAAACAATGCCCTTGATTATCCCAAACTCAAAAAATCCTGTTAAAACAACTATTAATTCCATAATTGTAATTACAAAGAGTATTATTGCTAGCCCCAATATGGATTTTGATATATCTTTTTTCTTTGTTAGGATGTCTTCAATCGGCTGGATCAAATCTTCTTCAAGATTTACTTTTTCTTTACTCTTGGACCTAGAGAACATGACTATTCATCTTCTTTTATGTTAATAAATTTTTCTAATTATAAGAATACAATAGATTTAAATTTATTTGACATTATGCATAAATATTATCAATAGTTTGACAAATGATACATATGGACAATATCCCAATTACAGTTAGGATGCTTTCAAAACTATTTCCACTTAGATTCTTCTTTGCAAAATTTACTAAATTACCTTTGATTGGAAAAACAATGGATAAAATGTTTTTTGAGAATGATAGAATATTCTACATGCCAAAAGACAAGGTAATCAATATAGGCCAGAAGATATATGAAGACGATTCAATCGTACTCCCCTCAGAAGTAGTAAATTATTTTATAGATAAATCAAAACATCATGTTATAATGAATTTCTGCATATGCAGATCGTCTAAGAATTGCGAACATTACCCTAGAGATTTTGGTTGTTTGTTCCTTGGAGAAGCTACATTAAATATAGATCCAAGACTTGGAAAACAGGTAACAAAAGATGAAGCAAAAGAATACGTCAAGAAATGCCGTGAAGCAGGTCTTGTTCATTTAATTGGCCGAAATAGACTTGATTCTGTATGGTTAAAAGCCAAGCCTCCTGAGAAGTTGCTTACAATATGTAACTGCTGTGAATGCTGTTGTCTTTGGATGATGCTACCAAATCTTTCTAGAGAGATCGGTGCTAAGGTAACAAAATTAGCAGGGCTTGAAATAAAAGTAACAGATAAATGCACGGGATGTGGAGAATGTGCTAAAGTATGTTTTGTAAATGCTATAAAAATTGTTGATCAAAAAGCTCAAATAAATGATAACTGCAGAGGTTGCGGAAGATGTGTTGAAAAATGCAGATTTAACGCAATTGAGATATGTCTGGGTAAAAACTCATTAGCGAATTCTATTACAAACATCTCGAATTCTATCGATTTATCTTGAACATAGATTGAGGTATACTAAATCTTTATATAGAAAATAGGCACATATCGTTACTTATGTACGTAATAGTCGTAGGGGGCGGCCTTACTGGATTCAATATAGCAAAGCTTCTTGTCGAAGAAGGTATTGGTGTTGTTGTTATTGAAAAGGATCTTGCAAGATGCCAAGAAATCTCAAAAAAAATAGATGCTCTAGTAATACAAGGTAACGGCTCAAATCCTAAGATTCTTATTGAAGCGGGTGCAAGAGATGCAGATCTTTTAGTAGCAGTTACTAATTCTTCTGAAGTTAATTTGATATCGTGTATAACGGCAAAAAATCTTGGAACAAGGAAAACAGTTGCAAAAATTGCGATTGAGTATACGTTCACAGAAGATATTGATTTGACTAAAGTTGGAGTAGACTATTCCTTTTCACCTGGCACAATTATAGCCTACGATGTCGAGAGAATATTAGAACTTCCAAGTGCTCTTGCAATTCAAGCTTTGGCCGATGGAAAAGTTACAATGGCAGAGTTCATGGTCAAAAGAGAATCTAAATACATTGATAGAGCTCTAAAGGAAAAAATATTTCCAGATGGCACTATAATAGGTGCCGTTCTTAAGGGCGAGGACACTATAATCCCAACAGGAGAATATGTATTTGAAGAAGGTGATAAGGCCTTCATACTGGGTAAACCAAAGCTCGTTGAAAATGTTATAGAAAAATGTAGTGACTGCCAGAGAGTAAGGAAGGTAATGATAGTTGGTGCAAGTAACACCGCTGTGCAACTTGCAAAAATGCTTGAAAGAAGTATGTCAGTGAAACTTATAGATAGCGATACAAAAAGATGTGAAGAAATCTCTAAGATTCTCCAAAAAACCCTTGTAATAAAAGGGGACATTATGGATCTCTCTTTATTAAAAGATGAGGGAATCGGAGATGTGGATGCTTTTATTTCGCTAACAAAATATGACCAATTGAATCTATTTTCTTGTCTGATAGGTAAATACTTAGGCGCCTTTAAAACAATTGCAAGAGTTGAAAATATAGAGCTAATTAAATTCTTTGAGGACATGGGCGTTGATATTGCCCTTAGCCCAAAGGTCTCCACAGCTGAACACGTTATGAGATTTATTAGGATGGGTGGCCTTAAATCATTGATAATACTTCCAACTGGCCAAGCTGAGATTATTGAACTTTCTCCTACAAAAAATGCTAAGATTCTTGGAAAAACTTTAAGAGATATTACTTTACCTGATGAGATACTCTTCTTAATCATTGTAAGAGACAATAAACTGATCATACCACGAGGGGACGATATAGTTCAAGAGGAAGACAAAGTTATAGTATCTGCAAAAGTAGAGAAAATTAAAAAGATAAAAGAGCTATTTGGCCAAGATTAAATTTTTAATTCTTATTTTTATATGCAATACATGATATTTCTATATCAGAGTTTTTTGGCAATTTGGATACCTCAATAGTAACTCGAGATGGCATTATGCCAGTTGTAAATCTTTTCTCATAAATCTTGTTAAATTTATCAAAGTTTCTAAGGTCCTTTAAGTATACTTCGGACTTGATAACATCTTGAAGCGATAGATTTTCTTCTTTCAAAATTGCTTCAATGTTATCAAGAACAACCTCTGTGGCTTTTTCTATATCATTTAGTACAAGCACACCAGATTTCTGGACGGGAATTTGCCCCGAAACAAATACAAAATCTCCTGCAACTATTCCCTGAGAATATGGCCCTACAGGAGTAGGTGCCTTCTTAGTTTCTAACTTTATTTTCATGTCACATCACGCTGGCCTAAATTAATCAAATATAAGTGAATACTTTTATTAAAGTATTCTATTGAAAATTAATATGAAAGTTCTGATAGTAAAAAATATAGCAAGAGAAAGCCCAGGTCTTTTAATGGAGATTCTTGAAGAAAATAAAATTGAATTTTATATTTATGAATATGAAAAAGATAGAGTATTTCCTTCTCCAGAAGATTATGGTGCAATTTTTGTTTTTGGCGGCCCCGATAGTGCTAATGACGAAACAGAAAAAATGATAAAAGAGATTAAAGGTGTGAAAGAATTTTTGGCAAAAAGAATCCCTTATTTTGGGATATGTCTAGGGCTTCAAGTAATGGTAAAGGCTTTAGGGGGTAACGTTAAAAAAAATCCAATAAAAGAAATTGGATGGAGAGATCCTAAGGATAGCATATTCAAAGTGGATTTAACAGATGAAGGGAAGAAAGATCCTATTTTTGAAAGAATCGAAGCAGAATTTGACATATTTCAATTACACGGCGAAACAGTTGAACTAACTCAACAAATGAAGCTATTGGGGACTGGAGAATACTGCACAAATCAAATAGTTAAATATGGAGAAAATGCCTATGGATTTCAAGGACATATTGAGTTATCACCTGAGATCTTTTATACGTGGATTCAAGAAGATGAAGATCTAGCAAGATTAGACAAATTTCAATTGAATAAAGATTACAATAAAATTAGAGAAAAGTATGAATCGAATGGGAAAAGAATATTAAATAATTTTTTATATGTTTCAGGTATCAAAGTAAAATAAACACATTATTTAATATCAATATGAATTTTTT
>DUKX01000107.1 GCA_013329085.1 Methanofastidiosum sp.
AAGGTTTCGGAGAACTTACGCTGTTCCCAATCGTTAAAGATTCAAATAAATAAATTGAGCCATAATTAAACTATTAAAATACAATCTCGCTTGGGAACAGCGTAAGGTTAGTGAGGTGGTAAGTGATGTAGTACGTCCTATCGATATGAAGGATGAGAAGGAATACCAGCTTGTTACAGTAAAACGCAGAAATGAGGGTGTTGTTTCGCGTGGAATCCTCAAAGGAAAGGATATCTTGGTAAAAAATTATTTTGAGGTTAGTGCAGGAGACTTCATTATTTCAAAACGACAAGTGATACATGGCGCTAATGGATATGTGCCCAAAATCCTTGATAAATCTGTAGTTTCTAACGAATACTTGATCATTGAGAGCAACAATGAAATTACGACAAAATTCTGGACACTGATTTCAAGGACACATGAGATGTACCAAATGTTTTTTGTGAGCTCATATGGAGTTGATGTTGAAAAAATGGTGTTTAATGTTGCTGACTGGAAAAAACGCTCTATTACCATACCTCTAGTATCTGAACAAAATAAAATTGTTGAACTATTTGAATGCATAGACAACCTCATCGCCCTTCATCAGCGTAAGCCACTTTGCAAAGAAGGAGACAATTATGCAAAATGAAATTAAAGATTCAGAGCTATTTTGTGACTACTATGCAAAGTGGATTGATATTTATAAAAACCGTGCAGTTAGAAAAGTGACTATGGACAAATACTTGATGTCGCACAAATGGCTTGTCAGGATTATGCCTGATTTGAAAACGGAAGAACTTGATCGGAATACATATCAATTCTTGCTCAACAAATATGCTGAGCATCATGAAAGGCAAACGGTGATGGACTTTCATCATCAACTTAAGGGCGCAATACTTGATGCTGTAGATGATGGTTTGATCGATCGTGACCCTACAAGAAAAGCCATTATTAAAGGGAAATCGCCACGAGTTAAGAAAATCAAATATCTCAATCAGTTTCAACTTCAAACTCTGATAACCTCTCTAGAGTTAAAAGAGAAAGTGAACTGGGACTATTTCATTTTGCTCTCAGCAAAGACTGGTATGCGATTTTCAGAAGCGCTTGCGTTAACACCTGCAGATTTCGATTTTAAGCGCCAATCTGTTTCAATTTCAAAGACATGGGACTACAAAGGGAATGGAGGATTTCTTCCGACAAAGAATAGATCATCTATAAGAAAGATACAGATTGATTGGCAAACAGTGATACAATTTTCTGAGTTAGTAAAAGGATTTCCTCAAAACAAGCCTATATTTATATCAGGGAAAGTTTATAACTCAACAATCAACGATAAGCTGCGCCGCCTTTGTGAGAAATGTAAAATTCCGGTGGTATCCATTCACGGATTGCGACATACTCACGCTTCTCTGTTATTATTTACTGGGGTCTCCACTGCCAGCGTCGCCTTGCGGTTGGGACATTCGAGTATTAATACAACACAGAAGACATACTTGCATATTATTCAGGAACTGGAAAATAAAGATGTTGATCTGGTAATGCGATTACTTGCGGGACTATCTTAAGAATTAAATAAAAAGTGGCTTACGCTAATAGTAAATTGTACCATATAGAGTAGACATCCCTAAAAAGGTAGCTACACTGAAGGGTGCAATTTTATCTTGCTATACTGAAAGGACAATCAGATAAAGATACAGACGTTGCCAGAGGAGGATGAGATAAAACGTTAACTAAATACTAAATACAGAAGAAGTTTTGCTAGAAGTAACTCGGATTGTTATGATATCATTAAAAGTTAGTATAAATTGTTCCTCGAATAGCTCTCATAGAAAGCTTTCATGTTATTGCCCCTTCTAGATGATAAGATTTATAGAAACCCACATCGGGAATCACGAAATCTATAACTAATGGTTTTTACAAAATTTATTTTTCGAAGATTAAAACATATAAAGATCATAGTTACACAGCCAAAGAGCATTAAATTCAGTGCTTTACTGTTAGACACTTTCAATAGATGTTCTTTAAGAGATACTATGTAAAACTGCAGTTAGTTAACTCCCAATTCTCGTTCAAGACAAAATAAAATTGGGTGAAGTGAATTATTTAATATTATGCCAGTAAGGCATTTTAATTCATAGCCCAATTTATAAATAGTATCAATTATTTCTTTAATTTGGTACTTTTGAGGGTGTGATATCTTTTTTCTTAAACTAGTCAGATGAAGAGGATTCTCTAGGTCATTAACAAAGAAAATCAGAAATTCATATCACTAATTCCCTTTGATTTTGCGATTAGTTTTGAGATAAAATCCTTATGTTTTTCAACATCTCCAGGATAAAGTACGAGTCTATACCTGCCAGACTTTCCATCATATTCCATGATATCTAAACCTTCATTCTCAATCATGCTTTCAATATCTTCCGATTTTTCTAACCTTATTTCGATACGAGTAAATTTTTTCTTGGCTCTAAATACAATGAAATTATCAGTTATAGTATTTTGAGCAAGGCCTACATAAAACTTGTTATACTTGAGTTCGTATCCCGGAGCGATAAGTTTTACTAGATCTAGAACTTGGTCAACGATAGCTATTGTTTTTGGTGTACCTTTTTCCTTTTCCCAATAATTCCTATCAGTTACTTCAGTTACTTCTTCATCATCATCAACTAAACCTAATCGCATTTCATCAAGGATTTTTGTTGCAACTAGAAAATGATTATTGTTTATTCTATATGCATTTATCTGAATTGCTATTAGGGGTGTGAATCCATTGAAAAGGCTGATTACATTTAGGAATCTGCTGGTTATTTCCTCTGCAACAATCACAGCGCAATGTTCGTACTGAGGATATCTTTTGCGCTCAATATCCCAGTACTCTATAGTTCTAATAATATGGCTCTCATCTGTTTTTCCAAGTTGGACTTCAACTTCATATCTCTTATTAGTGTCGGGGTCTTGAAGTAATAAATCCAGTCTTCCCGCTTTTGGGTGAATCCTTTCTTTGTCCTTAAGTATTAATTCTCCAAGACCTAGAATAGTCGGATCTTTTGCAATCTCGTTCTGCAGCCATAACTCATTTAGTGAAGGATGGTCTTTCAAAAATATTTTCGTGGGTTTAACAATATCGATTTTTTCGAGCATAGATACCCCCTAATGAATCAGTAGTATATATGAAATCATTTTATAAAATAACATCTCACATATATTATATACTACATCAATCTATATTTCACTCTTCGACTAATCTTACTTGATATTAATACCTAAATAGATCTGCCCAACTTGAGATACTTAAGTCGATATATTCATTGGATTCTATATAGCGTAGATTTAATCCTGTTAACAATCTGTGAGAGTAATGATTCAATAATCGATTTCCATTAGTATTGTGAAATTGGCAATAATTATGTAAACCTCGAGTGTGAAAG
>DUKX01000163.1 GCA_013329085.1 Methanofastidiosum sp.
TTAGGGCAATTATGCAACAAAGCAATAATTAAATAAATATTTAAATAAAGATTAAAAGAGAAATAGTGTCGCTAGATTATTTTAGAGTCAAAAATAACTAGGCCATTTCACATTATTATATTATAAAACTGATAAGGAGATACACCGTTAATTTTTTAAATAGTTTTTAGCTACTTAGAATAAATAATAGTATTTTTATTTGGATAGTGCGTTATTTAGAACAATTAATTATTCACTTAAAAATAAAAGGTGAGAATGTGGCAAATATGAAACAACCTATGGGGATCCAGCCAGAAGGATCTCAAAGATTTAAGGGAAAAGAAGCTCTTAGAATGAATATTATGGCCGGCAGAATTGTTGCCGAGATAATAAAAACTACTTTAGGCCCTAGGGGAATGGACAAAATGCTCGTGGAGTACTCTGGGGACGTAATGATAACTAATGATGGTGCGACTATTCTAAATAAAATAGACATATCACACCCAGCCGCTAAAATGATTGTTGAAGTTGCAAGGACTCAAGACCAAGAAGTAGGAGACGGAACTACAACAGCAGTTGTATTAGCGGGAGAATTACTAAAGAAAGCGGAATCTTTACTTGACCAAGATGTTCACGTAACATCAATTACAACTGGATATAACATAGCCACAGAAAAAGCACTTAGTATCTTAAAAGAGATAGGAGAAAAAATATCAATTGACAATGAGAAAGTCCTTCTAGAGATTGCAAAAACCTCAATGACGGGCAAAGCTGCCGAGAAATCTATTGAGAAGCTAGCTAAAATAGCAGTAGACGCAGTAAAAATAGTAACGAATACTGAAGACGGAGTAAATTCCATTTCTAAAAATGATATAAAGATAACGATAAAGGAAGGGGGCGGCTTAGAGGATTCCGCCATTGTCAAAGGATTACTTGTGGATGAGAATAGGGCCTATGACTCAATGCCTCAAAGAATCAAAAATGCTAAAATAGCCTTACTGACAAGCCCAATCCAAGTTAAAAAAACAGGCATCGATGCAAAAATAAGGATAACTTCACCTGAAAACGTACAGGGCTTTATAGATCAAGAAGATTTTATGCTAAAAAGAATGGTTGATAGAATTATCAATGCTGGTGCAAATGTAGTAATATGCCAAAAAGGCATAGATGACGGTGCACTATCCTATCTTTCTAAAGCAGGTGCATATGCACTGAAGAGCGTAAGTGAAAAAGAGATAAAGAAAATATCAAAGGCCACCGGTGCTAGAATAGTAAATATGGCTCTTGACCTCGAACCAAGCGATTTGGGAAAAGCAGAATTAGTAGAAGAAAGAAAAGTCGGCGACGAATATATGACCTTTATCGAAGGTTGTGTTGATCCAAAAGCTGCAAGCATACTAATCAGAGGGGGAACAAAACAATTTGTTGAAACTGTTGAAAGAGCCTTAGATGATGCAATAGGTGTATTAATTACTGTCGTTAAAGAAGGGGCTATTTGTACTGGAGCAGGAGCCACAGAGATGGAGATTGCTAAAAGATTGTCTGCATTCTCAAATTCTGTAAAAGGAAGAGAGCAGCTTGCAGTAAAGGCTTTTGCAGAAGCTTTAGAAGGGATTCCAAAAGCAATTGCAGAGAATTCTGGTCTTGATATGATAGATATACTGGTAAATTTAAGGGCAGCCCATAACAAAGACAATGGCAAAACAATGGGCATAAATGTCAAAAATGGAAAAGTAGAAGACATGTTAAAAGCCGGAGTAGTTGAGCCATTAAAATTAAAGGAGCAGGCAATAAAAAGCGCATCCGAATCAGTAGTAATGATACTCAGAATAGACGATGTCTTAGCAGGCAAAGAACTTGCAAAATCTGAAGCTTATAGAAACATGAGCGCAGGCTCTCAAATTGCTTAAATAATTTTTAATTTTTTTAGTATTCTTTAAAAAATAAAAAATAATTTTTTCTTATTTTGGAATCAAGACTTTATCAATCATGTGGCATATTCCATTTGAACATAGAATGTCAGGTTTTATGGCAATTGCATTTTCAAGCATGACAGTTTCAATCTCGTCTGAACCTGCGGTTGATCTAGCGGAAGATATTTTAAGCTCTTTGCCTTGTAATGTCTTTACTTTGTTCAATCCACCATGCATTCCAGACAGTTTTTTTAATTCTGAAAGATCATGTTTTCCAGCTACAACATGATATTTCAATATTTCTGTTAACTTTGCCTTGTCTTTAAGTAAACCTTCGACCGTGCCTTTGGGTAGTGCTGCAAATGCACTATCTTGCGGTGCAAAAACTGTAAAAGGCCCTGGCCCACTTAATACATCCACTAGCCCTGCAGCTTTTACTGCTTCAACTAACGTTTTAAAATTTCCTGCCGCAATGGCTGTTTCAACAATATTTTTCATATTTTCACCATATAATAATGCACACAAGATTATTTATCTTTTTCTATTATTTAATAAATATATAATGAAAATATCTTTATATTAAATAATAAATACAATTAGAATAATTTAATTTATCGATAGTGCGAAAAATAATTATTTTTGGTAAATATTAGAGGTATGTGCAAAACTTTCAT
>DUKX01000117.1 GCA_013329085.1 Methanofastidiosum sp.
TTTCTTCTTTTCTTAGTATTGTAGGTGGGAATCCTGCCCGTATCAATCTGAAATTCATGAGTAGTCGCGCCAGCCTCCCATTTCCATCCATAAATGGGTGTATTCTTACTATATCATAATGAATTTTGACTGCAGAATAAATTGCTTCAATGCCTTTGCTCTCAATGTTTAGCTCTTCATAGACGTCTTTCATTAGTAAAGGAATATCTCTCCACTTCGGAAGTTTCAACTCAGAACCCTGTATAAATACGTTAGAATGCCTGTAAAATCCGGCATTTTGTGGGCCTATCTTATCAAGGATTACAGCATGAATGTTTAATACATCCATTTCTGTTATATTTTCTTCTTTACTGGCTAATTTTTCGAGCAGTTCAATTGCTTCACTATGATTTGTTGCTTCAAGATGATCTTCTAAGGATTTACCGCTTATTGTAATTCCTTTTTTTATCACAAGCCATGTTTCACGCAGTGTTAGTCTGTTTCCTTCTATGGCGTTTGAATGGTAGCTCATATCAATTTCAAACTTTTCCTTTAGATTATCTAGAGTATCTTTTAATAAGGGTCTTAGATTGTTAAGTTTACTAAGTTTGATTTCAATCCTTTCTTTTAGATCATTATCTAGCCAATCGCCATAGTTAATTGGAATGGAAATATTTTCTTTCTTTAGATATTCTTCTGCCTCTTTTAGGGAAGGGAAGTATTTCAAGACTTTTTGCATTACTTTGTTGCCTTTTCTTTTACTTTCGACTAACTCGTAATAGTAACTATTGCCTTTACTCTTTTTTCTGATAAAAGCCATAATAAATGTAGTGCCTACTAATATTTAAAATTAACTGATTTTATTACCCACTACAAAATATATAAGTGTTTCTTTAAATTTAGTTAGAAAAGAAATAATAATTAAAAAATAAATAAATTATTTATTTTATGAGTTTGTATATGTGTGTACTACGACTCCACTGGCATCAGTTTCTTTGATAAGGTATTCAATTGTAAAAGTATATGTGGAACCCCTTGTGAGGGTAGCTCTTGGATTAAACAAAACTGTCGAAGTTGTACCTGTAGGGATGAGTATTTCTGGGTGAGTAATGCCGTCAGGATCACTTGCATTGTCTTGCGTACCACGTTTAACTGCAGTAACATTGACATCTTTTGATGATGCGTTTCTGAGAGAGATGTAGTAGACGTTTCCATCGTTAGCTATATTTGCTACTTGTACTTCTGACCCTAGCGCACCACTTGCAGCTTCCTGAACTGATCCCTGTGACTGCGTCTGGAAAGACCTAAACCATATAAAATATGCACCAACGGCTGCAACAGCAACTGCGACTAATAGCATAGTTGCAATAACTGGTGATACAGCCTTTCTGTGTTTTCTAAAAAATTTCATCATTTAATCATCCTCCATTATTACATGGACAATAATAAATTGCTTTGAATTGTTTTTAAGTGTTTCGGTAATCTATGTTAAATCCGCAATAATATAATATTTAAATAATTTAATTCCAAATATAACAAAATTAATTGCGATAAATTTAAATAGTATGGGATTTAATTCCTTATCATGAAAGATATTGATCAAAAAATTATAGATGTCATGAAAGAAAATGCGAGAATCTCAATAACTGACATCTCAAAAATCACGAATATCCCGGACACCACAATTCACTTCCGCTTAAAAAAGCTGAAAAATGTCCTAAATTACAGATTAACCCTAAATCACAAAAAGCTTGGTGAAACTTACTATATGATTGAAATAATTCCTGAAACTTACGCAATCGACTCAATTACAATAAAAAAGGCGGAGGATCTATTCGAAAGATTGAGAAAAATGGAAGGCATATTAATGGCTGTCAAAGCCAAGGATTCATTTATGCAGATAGGAAAGTTCTGTGCGATATACTCAGGAAATGACAAACCAAAGCTAGATCTCCCTGGGATAAAAGTTGCAACGATAAGCGAAATAGATAAAATCTGGGGTGAAATCGCCCTATGCTCAAAGAGCTAGAACAGAACAACATACTTCTTCTAGGGGAGCCAGAAACTGGAAAGGAGTATTTTGGCAAAGAATTAGTTAAGGGCGATTTAATCTATGTTGGCATAGACAAAAGCCCTCTAGAAATTAGAGAACTCTTTAAGCCGAAATTCATTATTGACTGCTATACCGAAAGGCTTGGCATCAAAAGCTCTGAAAAATACCACATTTCTTATGCATATGATCTAGATGAAATCATAAGAAATATCTTCATGGCAAGGGAAGAGACTGGAAAAAATACGACAGTAATCATAGACTCTCTTTCCCCCTTGATAGTTACATTGGGCCTCGTTCCAGTATATAGGTTTCTCCAGAGATTATTTGCAATCGGGAGAGAAAAAAACGCTAGAATAATAATCCTTCTCCACAAAGGCATGCACAAGGATGAAGTGGAGGTATCAATCAGACACCTAGCCGAAGCTACATTATTTCTAGAGCGGGCTATTGAAATGGGCGAAGAGATCTTCTATGTCGATTTTGGTAAGCTTTATAGCGGAAACTATAAAAGAATAAAGTATCGCATAGATAATAATAAAGTAATATTTGATAGATTCACAATATAAGGGATTCCATGGTAGACGTACTATTTTTAGGGATTGGAACGGCCATACTACTATTTTTTACGGTAGAGCTTATCACATTCATTTTATTTAACACCACAAACGACTACAAGTCAAAAACAATGTATTTTATCATGGGAGAAACTTTTTCCATAATGGGATATCTTCTTTTATTCATATTTATCTTAAGCTCATCAGATATTCTAAATTCACTTTTGAAGTTCTCACCTGCCTCATATCCTGAAATTGCTAGATCGTCAAGTATTCTAATCTCAATTTTCCTCTACACAATTCATATAATACTCCAGTTCAAATACAATCTTGAAGAAAATGATCATAAGAATCACTATATGATTTACCTGATAATTGGTGTCTTAGGCTACATCTTTTACCTTTACGGGCTTATGGCGGGGCTGAGATAATGAATGGGACTTCACAGAGCATACTTCATGCATCAATCCTAATGTTTGCGGTATCTCTATTTTTAGCACAGTACGCACTCATATCAGAGTATGTCTACAGCGAGTCATTATCAGTTTTCCTATTAATAGCAAGCATAATCTTTATGGGGTCATTTATCACCGCCTTTAAATCTTCAAAACTAAAGGAGGAAAATATAAGGAAGGAAGCATTTATTAATACATCTTTTAGTGTATTTATATTAGGTCTTGTAATAATGATACTTGCATTTTTCCTAGTTACGTTAAGAATATAGGTGAGAATATATGGAAGATAGGGTGAAGACAGGAATTAAAGGTCTTGATGAACTAATAGGGGGAGGTCTCCCAAAAAGCTCATCGATATTGTTATCTGGTGAGGCAGGAACAGGAAAGACTATATTTTCCCTGCAGTATATCTACTCTGGTGCCAAGGACTTTGGAGAAGCTGGCATTTATGTAACGTTCGAAGAAAAACCCGAGGAGCTTAGGAGAGAAGCGCTCCAGTTTGGGTGGGATTTAAAAAAGTATGAAGATCAGAAAAAGATAGTCATCCTTGACGCTGCATCGTTAAGAGTTGGAATCCCAACAGATGAAACTTTTTACGTCAAAAGTGATGTCGATATAAAGTC
>DUKX01000201.1 GCA_013329085.1 Methanofastidiosum sp.
ATAAATTTGAGGATAACTCTAAGGCTCTATAACAAAGGTCGATGGACTTTTCATGATCTAAAGATCTAATCCCTGAAGTGTTAGGGGCAAGGTCTGAAATAATGGTGTTAAATTCTTTTTTAAGGCCCTTAACCTTATCTACAGTTGAACTTTCAAATATATCCCCTTGAACAAAATAAGAGCTGGGGAATTTTTCTTTGACGTTTTTCAAATCAACCCCCACTACTAATCCTGTATCCCCCACCAATGTCGACGCTATTTGCATCCACCCTCCAGGCGCAGCCCCTAGGTCTAGAACACTATATCCTTTCTTTATTATATTAAATTTTTTGTTAAGTTGAATTAGTTTAAAAGACGCTCTGGACTTATAACCCTCTTTCTTGGCCATTCTATGATATCCATCTTTCTGCTGATACATAATCAATATTATATAAAAACTCTTTTAAATGTATATTTTCCCCTATGACTGTGTCAAATTTGCTTGAGTCTGCATCTTACTGGAATACAAAGGGCATAATTCTGGATAGGATGGGAAAGCATAAAGATGCATTAGTATGTTTTGAAAAGGCGAGGACAATTGACCCTCAAGATGCAGACGTCATAACTAACATTGGTATATCATTTGATAAATTAGGAAAACCTGAGGAAGCCTTGAAATTTTATGGCATGGCCCTCCAAAAACATGAAGACACTAAGACTCTTTATAATAAAGGTATATCTCTATCAAAAATAGGAAATTATTCTGAAGCAGTAAATTGTTTTAAAAAAGTTCTAAACGAAGAAAAGAATAATAAAAATGCAATTATTAATCTTGCCATAGCATTACAAAAAATGGATAGACTAGATGAGGCTATTTCAATTTTAAAAGAGTGGGGAGAATTTGACTACATTTATACAAGAGCCCAGCTAATGCTTGAAAATGGAAAAAAACAGATTGAAGACTCAATAAATCTATTGCACATGTGTTTAAATGAAAATTCTGAAAGTATTCCTTCTCTTGAGAATATTTCTTATGCTCTAAAGATGTTAGGTGTGGAAGGAGAATCCTTAAGATACTTAGAAAATGCTAGGCATCTTTACTCCGAAAGAAGAAAAGTAGAAGAGAAAATCAAAACTCTAAAAGAACTATTGGTGGATTCTTTATCTAATTATGAAAATATAGGAGAAATTCTAGTAACAAAAAAAGGATTAGGCAAAAATTATAATTTTTACAAAGATATCTTTGAAGGAATTTACCAAGATATTCTATACATTGATGAAGATTATTCCTCATTTTTGGATAATTATGGAAAAAGATCAATATCTTCCTCTAATGTGTATATCAAAGAGCTTCTAGTTCGGATTAATAATTTAAGCGAGAGCCTCAACATATTGAAACTTAAAATAGAAGAGGATATCGGCAGACCAAGTCTTAGATATATTTTCTATATCTTGGGTACATTAGAGCGGAAAAAAGAATCCGAAATTCAGGTATATCTAATTAATAATGGAGATATTGATGCTTTTGATATATCTGTTTTAATAGAAAAAAACAAAGATTTGAATATATCAAAAATTGAAGATAAAATGGACTCTCTTAAACCCATGGAATATAGATCATATAATATTAAGATTAAACCCAAGAACGAAGGGGTATTTGATATTAAAACTTTTTGTAATTACCGAGGAAATGAAGTTTATGAAACTGAAACAGTATATCCTTTGGAAATACCATATTTACCTGACGATGACTCCTTGTCTTTGATTTCTTATTTGAAAGTCTTAAGACTTGATATGGATACAACAGCAGAGGAAATCAAACGTAGGTGGAAGGAGCTTTCAAAATATTACCATCCAGATACAACTCAAGATGAAAATGAAAAGAGAATAAAAGAAAGTATTTTAAAAGAAATCAATGAAGCATATGAGGAATTGAAGAACTACTACTAGATTATCAATATATTCTTCTTACAATATTCATAAAAACAGCAAGATATAAATATTGATTAAAGAACTAAGGTATATGAAAGCTAGAATAAGTTTAATATTAGTATTGATATTAATACTTCAACTCTTTTTCATATGTCCGGCAACATCCACAGATGTTCCAAGATCTTTTTTTGTGGATACAACTAACGGTCAACCGCAATCAATAATAGTAGTTGGTAAAAATGCAGCTCCTATGGATTCAATATCTGGAAGCTTAATTATTACAAAAATTCAAGCTGAAGCATACTATGAAGATCCCTCAAAAGGTTTATTCAGAGTCAATATCTGGGATCGTGAAAAATTGATAACATATGATGAATTATTAATGGAAGATGTCGCTAAAAATAATAATCTTATACTTGTGGGGGGGCCAGTTGCAAATAGACTTGTAGCGAACCTAGTTAGAGAAGGAAAGTCCAAAGTTGACTGGTATAATTCACAGGGGGAGACTGAATACATATCAAATGGTCTATACGGCCGTGATGTGGTTATTGTCGCAGGAGCAGATAGGGAAAAGACAAGAACTGCAGTATTAAAATTGATTAGTTCTTAACTTGCTATATTAAAATCCAATAACTATATATATTTTTATTAATCTCCATAGGAAACGAAGGGGGCACAATGAAAGAAATATTAGTACCATATACCGGGCAAAAATATAAATGCAAACAATGTGGAGAATGCTGCAGGGTTCGAGGAGTTCCACTAACTTTATTTGATATAGAAAGAATTGAAAAAAATACTGATAAAGAGTTCGCTTTGTACGATATTTCCAGAAAGAAATTTGTAATAGAAAAAAGGATTTGGGATAACGGCTGTGTATTTTTGGACGATAAAAATTGTACAATACATGAATATAAGCCCTTGATTTGCAGGCTTTTTCCTTTGGGAGTTTTTTATAATCCTATATCTGAGTCCGATACACCTTATATATTGAAAAACGGAGAAAAGGCATACATATATGTCGATATGTCATGCCCCGGAATGGGAAATGAAGGAGAACCTTTTGATATAGAAAAAATTTTAGAATTATGCCAGAAAATTAAAATTGAAATGGCTTATACATTAAACTTGTAGGTATTTTATGAGAGTCGTAGAAGGAAAAAAACTTGATATTATAAAAAAAACTATAGAGGGCTATGGTGGAATTTTTGAGTTGCCCGAAAACAATTTATTATTGATAGTCGGCGATGAGGTATTTTTTGTTAACAAACAAATTTATGAAAAAGTTTTAGGTGAAAAAATAAATGAAAACTTAGTTTCGATTGGAACACAAATTGGTAAATTCCAAAAGGGTAATTTTTTATTAGGTTTAGAATGTAATTTAATAATGGGTCCTTCTTCAAAAAAATCAAAATTGAATGAAAAAGGTGCTTCTTTGTTCTTATATGGGCGGGATGTTTTTG
>DUKX01000237.1 GCA_013329085.1 Methanofastidiosum sp.
ACATCAGTATAAACGAAGTTGGGGTACCTGACTTTGTAGCATCTGAACTAACAGTTCCTGAAAAGGTAACTGCACATAACTTGGAAGAAATGAAGACGATTGTCAGAAATGGACCAAATACGCATCCAGGTGCAAACTACGTAATAAGAAATGACGGAAGAAGAAAGAAAATTACTGACACTACAAAAGACGACGTTGCTGAAGAGCTTGATGTTGGATTTACAGTTGAGAGGCAGTTAAGAGATGGAGATATTGTATTATTCAACAGACAACCTTCACTTCACAGACTGTCCATAATGGCCCATGAAGTAAGGGTCATGCCGTATAAAACTTTTAGACTTAATCTCTGTGTATGCCCACCATATAACGCTGACTTTGATGGAGATGAAATGAATTTACATCTTCCTCAGACGGAAGAGGCGAGGAGTGAAGCTGGAATAATTATGAAGGTCCAGGAGAACATCATTTCGCCAAGATTTGGAGAGCCTGTTATTGGAGGTATGCAAGATTATATTTCTGGTGCCTATCTTATGACAAAAGATGGCTCAGAGTTTCCCACTGATGATGTAGAACAGTACTTTTACGAATCAGGCATACTAAACAATAAAGTAGGTGTCGAAGCATTCAACGAAAAATTAACACCTTGGACCGGGAAAGAGCTTTTTCAAGTCTTACTTCCAAAGGATTTGAGTGTTGAGTTCAGATCAAAAACATGCAGAAAATGTGAAAAATGTGAATTTGCTAACTGCAAATTTGATAATTATGTTGTTATAAAAGAAGGAAAACTTCTAAAGGGAGTCATAGACGGAGCAGCATTTAAGGCCAGATCAAGTTGTAAACTACTAGATAAGATTGTAAAGGATTACGGGTCTGACGAAGGAAGAGAGTTCTTGGATTCTGTCACAAAACTTATCATTTCAGTTATAATGAAAGTAGGTCTTACAACAGGTATAGATGACGTTGACATACCGGAAGAAGGTCTTGATAGAATTGATGAAATATTAGAAAATGCCCACAGTAAAGTCATGGACAATATTAATGCTTACCAGAGGGGAGAGCTCGAGAAACAACCAGGTCAGACAATTGAGGATACACTAGAAAACAGGATTATGGCTGAACTTGCAAAGGCAAGAGACAACGCAGGGGCAGCAGCAGAACAGTACCTTGGGATGAAAAGACATGCCGTAATAATGGCAAAGACAGGCGCAAAAGGAAATATGCTAGACTTAACTCAGATGGCCGCATGCTTAGGGCAGATGACTGTAAGGGGAAAAAGACTCCACAGGGGATATCAGGAAAGAAGTTTACCGCACTTTAAGCGTGGGGATCGTTCAGCCAAGGCAAGAGGTTTTGTCAGTTCAAGTTACAGAAAAGGACTTTCACCAACAGAGTTTTTCTTCCATTCAATGGGAGGAAGAGAAGGGCTTGTAGATACAGCAGTTAGAACAGCACAGTCAGGTTATATGCAGAGAAGATTAATTAACGCTTTGCAGGACTTAAAGGTTGAAAAAGATAGAAGCGTTAGAGATAACAGTAATAATATTATCCAATTTGAATACGGGGAGGACGGAGTTGATCCTTCAAGAAGTTCATATGGGGAAGCCGTTGATATAGATTGGATAGTACATAAAACAATTACTTCGAGGAAGGAGTGAAGGTGGGGCCATGGCAGATTTATCCTATATAGATACTCAACTTGAAGAGTATAATGACAAACTAACTAAATATATTTCAGGTCAACTTAAAGAAAAACTTTACATGGCCAATGATAAATATAACTTGTCAGAAAATGAGGTAACTTCTATAATCGAAGATTGCATTAAAACTTATGAAAAATCTCTTGTTGATCCCGGTGAAGCAGTTGGGACTATAGCGGCGCAGAGTTTAGGGGAACCAGGAACACAGATGACACTAAACACCTTCCACTACGCGGGAGTAGCTGATATTAACGTTACACTAGGTCTTCCCAGAATAATTGAAATTGTCGACGCAAGAAAAGATCCAAATACGCCAGTTATGAGAATTTATCTCGACGAAGAAATTAGAGAAAGCAGGGAAAAAGCTGAAGACATAGTTAAGGAAATTGAAGGTACAACAATTGAAAGTATTTCCAAGAGCATGAAGATTGATGTTATCAACATGTCAATTGTAGTTGAGCTTGATACTTACAAGATGGAAAAACAAGGACTTACCATCGAAGATATCAAAGAAAAACTTTATAAATTGAAAAAAGTCGAGAGCATCGAGGACGAAGATAACTTTTTAACTTTAAAGGCCGGTGACGTTTCTCTTATGGAACTTAGAAAATTTTTTAACAGAGTGAAAGGCCACCAGCTTAAAGGAATAAAGAATGTTAAAAGGGCCCTAATAAAAAAAGAAGCAGAAGAATATGTAATATATACAGAGGGTTCAAATCTTGGAGAAGCTTTTAAAATTCCAGGAGTCGATATATCTAGGTCAATATCAAACGATATAAACGAGATACAGAGGGTACTTGGAATTGAAGCGGCTAGAAGGGCCATTGTAGATGAAATCAGAAAGGTTCTTGAAGAGCAGGGTCTAGAAGTAGATATCAGGCATATAATGTTACTTTCTGATTTAATGACTATGGAAGGAGAGATAAAGCAGATAGGAAGGCATGGAATTAGTGGAGAGAAGGCCAGTATACTTGCTAGGGCTTCTTTTGAAGTTACTACTAACCATCTTATGAAGGCTGCAAAGTTTGGGGAAATTGACGCCTTATCGGGGGTAACGGAGAACGTTATAATAGGGCAACCGATACCGATGGGTACAGGGAATGTTAAACTTATAATGAAAAAGTAGGAGGTTATTCAATGGACGTAAATAGAGAAATAAAAAGAACAGTAGACACCGGAAAGGTAATACTTGGAACCAACAAATCCATTAATTCTCTTAAGACGGGTAATGCTAAGATGATTATCTATACTCAGAACTGTCCTAATAGTATAAAAGAGGATATTTTATATTACTCAAAGATATCAAGCATACCAATCTTAGAGTTTGGTGGTACATCGCTGGAGCTTGGTACCGTTTGCGGTAAACCATTTCTAGTTTCAGTAATGGCAGTCATGTCTCCAGGAGAGTCCAATATACTTTCTGGAGGTAAGGTTTATGGGAATTAAAATTTCAACTGATGAGATAAAGTATATTGGGCTTTTTGAAAGTATGACCGGTGCAACTGTTAAAGATTGTATTTTTGAAGACAATAAAAATAAGATTGTTTATGTTGTTAAAGAAGGCGATATGGGCCTTGCCATTGGGAAAAATGGTGCGAATGCACAGAGAGTAAAAGAAACTCTGAATAAGCCAATAGATATAATTGAATATTCAGATGATCCTGTTAAGTTTATTAAGAATATTATTTGGCCTGTTAAAGTTAAAAGTATTCATGTTTCCGAGAGAAAAGATGGCAAGAAGATAGCTGTTCTTGATATTAATAAGAAAGATAAAGGTCTTGTAATAGGAAAAGAAGGAAAAAATATAGATCGAATCAAAAACCTATTAAAGAGACATCATAATCTTGACGATATAATGATCATGTAGAGGTTGTAAATATGAGTAAACCACATGGCAGAAACGCTGCGAGAAAAATCGAGGGAATAAGAAAAAGATTTAGATGGAAAGATAAAGGTTACAA
>DUKX01000019.1 GCA_013329085.1 Methanofastidiosum sp.
GGTTTTCACCTATAGTTTCAATTTTCCTTATACTAAAAAGCCCCCAATGCCTGGCATATCCCGGAGTCAAAAAGAATGTCCCAGGTTCTTTTGTTAATATTTCTAAATAATCCACTTTACTCCCTAAAAGAGCACACACACAATCGTCAACTATCTCTTTATTATTCTCATCTTTTAGAATGCCACAAGGTACTTTTATTCGGTTCTCTTTCAGCATGCCTTCTAAATTATTCAACGAATTGCCACACAATCCATAAAAAAGTAAAAGATAATCTGAATGTTTCTGCAAATCTATGCAGGCTTTTAGTACTTCTTCCTTTAACTCGTCTGGATCATTATGAAGAAATAGAGGCAAGATATATATTATTACTTCAAGCTCTTCTTCTCTTTTAAGATATCTTGGTGCAAATAACTCCCTAGCCATTTTTATTTTTTCAAAAGGATAATTATCTCTAACTAGATTTTCAAAATACTTTGACTCTTCTGTATTTACAATAATGATTTTACCTATTTCAGGATGCTCTTTCATAACAAATAGGAGTTCATCTTCAAATACTTCGCAACTTATTATACCGATTCTTTTGGATTTTTGTTTTGATATTAGCTCATTTGATTCTTGGGGCATGAAATCAATTATTTTTCATATACATATAAAAGAATATGGAGAATAGGGAAACAGTTTATCCAATATAAGCCATGTAATAAAAGGCAGATTTTCCAATTCTACGTTATATTACAACGACTTATAACATTAGTAAAATTATTAATCAAATTTTCAAACAATATCTTTAAGAAATGATGCGATGGTCTAGAATTATGTTTCCAAATATATTATTACTATGGATTGCTGGAATAGCAATAGTTTTATTATCCCACTATTTTGACAAAGAAAAGACAAAACAAGGAATCAACAAAGGCTTTAAAATCTTCAAGGGCTTGTTCTCACCATTTGTTAACATTATGATACTTGCAAGCTTCATTTTAATAATAGTTCCGCCAGAGATAATAGAACAATATCTTGGTGGAGAATCAGGGCTCTTTGGGATAACACTTTCGGCAATTATAGGTTCCATTACATTAATTCCTGCATTTATAGTGTACCCTATAGCTTCAGAACTTTTGGAACGGGGAGCTTCATACATGGTGATTGCAACTTTCATAACAACACTACTTATGGTTGGTGTTGTCACATATCCACTAGAAAGCAAATATTTTGGAAAAAAGGTTGCTCTTGTTAGAAATGCACTCAATTTCTTTGCGGCCATTATTATTGGACTACTAATAGGGGTGATAATGTGAAGAAGTATCTTAAGGAATACGGATTCATTTTAGTTTTCATTATTTTTGGGCTAGTGTCTTACTTCTATAACTTTACATTTGGAGTCAAAGCCTCAAAAACATTCTTGAACATGTTTATTGAGATGATTTCATTTATCCCGATAGTATTCATCCTGGTAGGGTTATTGGATGCATGGATACCTAAAAAGAAATTTGAAAAATACATGGGGCCTGAATCTGGATTAAAAGGCACTTTTCTTTCAGTCATATTCTCAATGTTTCAGGCTGGCCCACTTTATGGTGCATTTCCAATAGTATATATCCTTTACAAAAAGGGTGCTTCAGTAAAAAACATATTCATATTTCTTGGATGCTTCTCATCTCTTAAGATACCAATGCTAACAATTGAGACCGGCTATCTTGGATTAGAATTTACCCTTGCAAGGGCTGCTATAACTATACCCTTGTTCATAGCAATCGGCTACTTAATGGATTATTATCTAAAAGATAAAGATTTCAAGGTTACTGACCCTACAGAAGCCCAATAAAAAAACGTATGTTTTTAAAGTATTAGAAAAAAAGAGAGCTATGAAACTAATCTTGTCTTTTTTTGTTTTTGCCATACTTACCTTTTCAAGTCTTTTCCCAGTGTCATCTGGGGATTCTATCTTGTATAATCTAGACGAGGGGTATGCGATCAAAGACATATCCTTTGATACAAGTGTAGATAGTTATTATCTTGCAGGAGAGATAAAAGGTAGCAATAATTCATTTGTAATTAAGTCTAAAGATGGCCAGTTTTTAAGAGAGCAGACAATTGAAAACTTTGAAATTTATAAAATTCTAAATGATAAGTATTCCAACACTTATGTATTAGGCACCTCTAGGGGCGGAAATAGCACCCTTGCAAAACTTACATCAAGTCTCAGCAAGAGATGGGAAGTGAAAATAAAATTCTCAGATATTGACGCTTTATCGTCCTTTACAGTAAACGATAATCAGGAAGTTACTATTCTAGGTTATTCTACATACAAAAGAGAGTCGGATACTTTTGTTATAAAGGTGGACCGTAACGGAAAAGTCATTGCAAAGAAAATATTGGATGTTGGTCCATTTGAAAGGCCTTATCAAATCCAAGAGAATGATGAAGGTGACTTTTATATCACCGGGGAATCAAAAGATAAGAACTATGATATGTTCGTGTGCAAGCTTAGCAAAGATTTTGAAATTCTTTGGGTTGACTATTTTGACAATGGAAATTGGGAAGATGGCGGTCTTTCTCTTGAGTTAACTAGTGAAGATGTCATTGCAACCGGTTATTCTGGAAAAGAAGGATGGTATGTATTTGACACAGTTTTCTTCGAATATTCCAAAGACGGTAATGTGAGCACATTTACTAGAAAGAGTCTTTCAGGGGGGAGTGACTGGATTAGGCAGTTTAAAAGAAACGGTGATTATTACTATGCCATTTTATGGGATATACTTACAGGGAAAGAATACACCCTAAAGCTTGACTACTACTTTGACATATTGACAAAAAATGAAATTGCTAAAGAAGAAATCCCACTCAAAATAATCAATATACACGATAAAACTTACCTTGTATTTTCAAAACAAAATACAATCTATATAAGGGATTTAGGATAGCTTATTGAAGTTCTTCTTCATTTGCAATGTAGTAAACTGTTCTAAGGGGGACCTTTAAACTTTTCGATATCTCTTTTACAGGAACACCTAGCTCATACATTTTTTTTAATTTGCTGACTGTTTCTTCATCGTATTTATTTGGCCTCCCTGCACCCTCTCCAAAAGGAACAAGAAGCACCCCAACACGTTCCAATGCTTTTTTGACCCTAATTGACGTCAGGGAATAGAGGCTTTTTGGACATAGGATATATTTTACATTTGGCGCATGTTCTAATACTTCAACCATAATGTCAACTGATGGCCTCATATTAATGTAAATTTTTTCGTCGTTATTAGAAAGATCAATCCTTAACTTTTTTATAAGGTCTCTTTTATTTTTTGCGATTATCTTTTTCAATCTTGAGCCCCCTTAAGTTCTTGTAAAAATTTCTTTGTTATATCTTTTTTTTCACCACTCTTGACTACTCTTTCAAGAAGATGCTTACTCTCTTTAGGTATCACCCCATAATTTCCAGCCCTTATCAAAGCAGATTCAAATTCATTGTTATCTATCGAGAAAAATAATAAGGTCTTGTCATAATCTTCTGACACCAAATAATATGAAATTGCGGCAACTAAGCTGTTCTTCTCTTTTAGATTCATATCTTTCAGCGTGTTCATCATCTCTTCTTTCAATAGTACAGTCCTATAGAACCTACCTAACAATGCCTCATTTGGTTCCGGGTCAATTGTCGGAAATGGACCCCCATATATCTTTCGTTCCATATATGTTTTTTTCAGATAGAAGAGTGCTATATCTTCGCATATTGCATCGACTCCAAATGGTGCATAAGCTATTGATAGAACTTTTCTTATGTTTTTATCATATATGGGGGGTCTGCCAAGATCAATCGCCTCATCGTAAAAATCACGTTTATAT
>DUKX01000028.1 GCA_013329085.1 Methanofastidiosum sp.
AGATCTTCCACTAGTATCGCCAGTTCCAATAAGGAAACCTTCTTTCTTCAATCTCTCATAAAATTGTCTAAATCTTGGATGTTCAACTATAAAAAGAAAATCAAAAGAGGATGAGGGAGATCTATTCATTTTGATATCTTCAATTGCCTCCACTTTAGCGTCATATACCTCAGGATAAGCTTCTTTTGGAAACATTAGTCTGAGCCCCCTTCCAACAAGCTGTTCAAGTAAGAGATCAGCTTCAGTTGCCCTTAGGACAACTGTAACACATATATTCTTCCGATCAAAGCCTTCTCTTAGCATCAATACAGATATAATAATATTCAGAGGGTCCTTATTATCATCAATAGCATCAAGCCTTTTCCTAGCCTTTTCTAACTCATCATCTTTTAGATCAGTATGTATTTCCATTACCTTTTTGTCATTATAGGCTATACCGTTATTATCCACTAAAGTATAAAAGTGATTTTTTACAAGATTTGCTACTTCTGTTTCTTCGCAAAGTATCATCATAACTGGCTTTTTATCAATCTTTTTTTCAGTAAATTCTTCTGTCAATTGTTCAATTTTTTTTCGTCCAATTTCAATTAGAGTTTTTTGTCCAGCAGAAAGACCTATTATATCCCCTAATCTTTTCCCCTTTTCCGGATCTTTTCTCAAAGCCCTAAAATCAAGTTCTGCTAATTCTTCACCGGCTATAGATTGACGTTCTTCTAAAAACAACTGTTTGACTAACATATGCTTTATAGCACTAGTGATGTCATAATCATAAACAATATGTGGGAAGTATTCTCTTTGCGTTCCGCTTCCATAGAAGGGTGTTGCAGAGAAGTCTATCTGGACATAACATCCTTTCTCATGTTTGTGTTTTGTTTCTAGTCTTGTATTGAGCTCACCTATAAATCTTCTCCAAACTAATTCTACGCCTTGATTTTTTTTAGCGTGGACGTGATGAGCTTCATCATTCATTATTATCAAATTAGGAAATTCTGAAAGTATATCTGCTATCATCTCTCCTCTAGGTTCTTCTTCAATATCTTCCCCAGTCAACTGCTCCCACATACTATTCTTTTGAGATTTCAATCTAAATTGTTGCCAATTAGTTATAAATGCAAAAGCTCCTTCCGGTAAAGAGATATTTTGTCGAATATCCGTAGGCTCTAATATTTCTAGATAAAATTCTGATTTCCAATTATCTGGGATGAACAGAGGAATCAAGAAATCAGAAGTAGCAGGATCTCTAGCTCCTGAAATATTCCTTTTACCCTTGAATGAATCAAGCAATCTATTCAATACTTCAAGCCCTGGGGCCACTACCATAAATCTAAAGGAATACCAATCTTTAGACTCTCCAGCAGCTTTTCTAGGGATCTCATTATTGATAGAATTGAAATACTGCCATACAACTAAAGCATTCAATACCCAGGTCTTACCTGTACCTGTAGCCATTTTTATACAATATTTTGCAAATGGAGTTTCTTTGACTTCATCATGTATGACTTTACTATTGTATAACGTATCCGGTGCTATTTTTTGAAAAAGATCCCCAAGTTTATTTATTTGAAGGATTTCGTGACAATAAATAATTGTTTCAATTGCTTTTTGTTGGCAATCATAAAATCTATCGGGAGTATCTTCGTCTCTGTCAAACCAATAGTGAAGCAATTGGTAAGTTGTTTGCGTAACTCCTGGCCATCCTTCTTTTGCCCAGCCTTCAACTTCATCTTTTAGATTATCAAAAAGAGGCATTTGGGAAGAGAAAATCAGTTCATCTTTATTTTTTTTCAAAATATCACCTAAGATTGATTTTTAGAGTAGCTGTTGCATCATTACCAAAAATATCAACTAGTCTAATCGCAATAGTATACTCTTTACCGTTTTCTAGATCATAAGAACTTTTTAGAGGGACAGTTTGTATTTTTTTACCAAAGCCTCTAAATGCCTGCCAAGTTGATTTATAGGTTATCCCATCATAATTCCAATCAATGGACCAATAATCAATTAGTGCAGCAAAGTTATTTTTTGCAATTTCCAAGACTTTTACTCTATCTTCTTCTTTCTCTATTGGAATGTCAAAAATAACATATCTCTCGATGCCTATCGTCACCTTTGCTTTTGTCCCTATTTCTTTTATTTCCGGTTTCATGAGTTTTAGGTATGGTTTTTCATGAAAGTAAATTGTGGGTCCCGAGAGTTTAGTTTGTTCTTGAATTTTAGAAGTTTTTAGATAATCATATACCTCTGGAGGGATAGTTTTTGGTATAACAGTTACTTTTAGATTATCTAGCCCCTTTTTTCTTGATTCCCATAGTTGGTCAAAATTATACTCGTAATCCCACCCTAAAATAACTAATTTTTTATATCCCGCTCCGTCTAATCTATCACATAACAAAGCTAATTCTTCTACTTTCTTAGAAGTAACAGGTCTATCTGGGTATCCTACCCAAACTAGTTCCTTATTGTCATCCTCAGATTTTTTGATTCCCATGTCGGGATAATCTGCCCTTGGGATAGCATCGTATAATTTCAAAACGATTTTTTGCATTTCATAGATTCTGCCGCCATNNATTTTTTGCATTTCGTATATTCTGCCACCATATAAATAAATAATATGTCTTTGATAATTTCCTATATTTTCTACCAAGAATGGCTTGATGTCCATATCTACTAGACGATTTCTAGCCATTTGAATAGCTGTTTTAGAGAAATCACAGCCAATCCACTTTCTTCCTAATTTATCAGCTGTTGCTATAGTAGTTCCAGAACCCATGAAAAAATCGGCAACTAAATCGTTTTTATTCGAAGCTGCATATATTATTTTTTCTAACAAAGCTTCAGGTTTTTGTGTTCCAAATCCCGTTCTTTCAGACCCTGTTGCAGAAATAAATGAGATATCAAAAACATCTCTTTGAGGTGTACCTGGAGACTCTTCACCGCTTTTTTCTCCTCTTATTCTTTTGCCATTTTCATCGACGATATTTTTTATTTTTAATCCTCCGTCTGCTTTCAAAGTGCTTTCTGCCAAAGGTTCGTACAACACATTAAATACTCTGTCTTTGTTATTAGCATTTTTTGAATAATAATATATATTATCATGCATTTTTTGGAAATTTTTGGATTTTGCGGGCCATCTTCTATATGACCAAATTATTTCATTTAAAAAATTATCTTTTCCAAAGATTTCATCCATCATAATTTTTACATAATGGCCAATGTGCCAATCAAGGTGAACAAATATACTTCCATTTTCCGATAACAAACGTTTCATCAATTGCAATCTTGGATAAAGCATATCTAAAAAAGAATCAATTCCTCCAGACCAGATATCTTTATACGCAAGTCTTTCAATTACAGACGGCTCTTTAGTAAATTCGGTATCTCCAATATAAAAATTAGCATAGTAATCTTCTCCACTCCAAAAAGGGGGGTCGATGTAAATTAGATCTATTTTTCCCTCATATCCTTGAGATAATAATGCCTGCATGGCAAGAAGATTATCTCCCCATATAAGCCGATTCATTTTAGATTTATCAATTTCATATTTTGTCAAATCTTCCACATACATGGATAAAGTAGATTGATCCCTGTGAGGGTTGGGGATAACTATCTCGGCTGTTTGAAATTCAATATCTTTTGGATTCGGGGACCTTCTTGGTTTGGAATCCCAAATAAGACGTGCAGAATCTTTTTTTCTCTTCTTGACATTATTTTCGTTTTCCATCTAAACACCGAATAATCACTAAGATGTATGTCGTGCAATTAGTTTTCCTCCTTTATAAGAATATGGAAAAGATTAGGGAAAAAATATTCTTTTCCATTTTATTAGCCCTAAAATTAAGGCCAACTNNTCTTGACATTATTTTCGTTTTCCATTAGATCATAACCTGAAGGAATTGTATCGCATTATTTTTTCTTATTCATATATTCGATTAACTCTTCAATTGAAAAGACTTTGTCATATCTTTCTTTTATAATTTCACTGTTATGTACGTCTCTTTGGACTCGGACCATAAAATCTCTGAAATTGGGATTTTCTGAAGAGAGCTTATTCATTGTGTCCCAGTCAAGATCTGGATTATAACGGGCCGGATAAATTGTTTCAGATAGATTTGGATCTTCTATATCAAGTTTTATTACACCAATTCCAAATGCCCTCGATAGCCTATTGAGTTCATATTGGAAGCTTGGATCGTCATCGATATCTGCTGCAACTATATATCCATAATTTGCCCATGAAGAGTTAGAAACAGCTTGAAAGAAATATTCTCTGAGTTTAGAAAATCCCAGTTCTTTTTTGAGCTCAAAGGAGTAGAACCTAACATAGGGTGATCCTATCTCTTTAGAAACATTGAATACTTCAGTTTTCCAATCAGCACCAAATGGAAGGTATATCCCAACTACATCAGGATGAAGCCACTGCCCATAACTTGATTTGGAAGACTGCTCATGATAGATAGTTTTTGTGTATACTTTCCAGGAAGTAAATGCATAATACGATAAAAATGGATGTAGATTTCTCTCAGTGAATTGTCTTACAATTTCTTTGCTTTCTTCTATTATTTTTTCCTCATCGTATGGCATCCCTTTTAGATAAAACTTTCGTGGATAACTTTCAACTTTTACAAATGGGGAACTTTCATCATCCCTAATACTGACATAGATCTGGGCACTAATAGTTTGCCATGGAGTTTTTCCTAAAGTGGATACTTGCTTATCATATCCTTTTTGAATGGCTAAATCCCACATCTCTACGGGAGATAGTGGCTTTTTTTCTTCATCCATCAATTTTTTTGCCAATTGTAAAAAGGTCATTTTTTCCATCTGCTCACCAAAAAACAATAATATGTATGTTGTGCAATTAGTATTTCTCCTTTATAACAATATGGAAAAAAATAGGGAAATCACGGCGCCTCTTTTTTATAGAATACTTTTTTACATCCTGTGCATCTATACACTTTTACATAACTATTGTCATAAATACCCTCTTTGATTAGAGAAATTTTATTGCCACATTCTCTACAAAATATATTTCCTGGCCCCCCATATTCCGTATCATGCCTCGCATCTTCTTCATAATTTGATTCAGTTACTATTCCTGATTCATTAGTTTCCTTATCTAGTTTGTATTCTGGGGGTGAAGTTATACTTTGAGATTGATGTTTTGATTTTTCATCTAAATCGTATTTATTAATTATTCTTTCGTAAAGAACTTCAAATTCTTCTTGGCCCAAAATATCTTCATTTCTCAGAAGTGCTAGAAAATTTATCTTTGAAGTAACGTCAAAAGAATTAATCTGGGACGGTGAATAATTTTCTTCATTAATGGACATACTCTCTTCTTCATCTTCAATGACAACATCGGTAGTAGCAATTGCAGGGGTCTTGTTGTAATTCTTTATGGCAATTTTTAGATATGCTGCCAATTTTTTTGGATCATCGACTAAATAAACTTGAACTTTCTTCTTAGTGCTTGATCCTATTTCTACCGCATCTTTGTATTGTTCTACAGAAATTATTTTGTTCAGATCGTAAATAATATTTTTCAATCTGCCATTGAAGACCAGTCTTTTGTTTGTCAAAAGAATGCTACCAACGTCGGTTGTTTTCAATTCTCCGTGAGATTGTCCTCTGTGCCCTCCGACATAGACACCTTTCGTTACTCTAACTGCCCCACCATAAGTATCTCTGACAGCACGCTCCTCCATTAGTTTTGCATTGTCATACCAGTGGGTGACTTCATTTGATTCAAGAATAATATTTAGTCCCACTATATTTGCAACTGGCAGTGCATTTGTTTTGATGCAATAGTCGAGATCAGATATACCTCTTTTCCATTCACTTTCCCTTAGTAACTCTTTATTATAAGGGCTAGTATAATCTGATTTTGAAAGGTCAAGCTGGAAACATCTTTCAGGATACTTTTTGATATCTTTCTCGATGAATTTTGCATTACACGTATTACAAAGAATTTCAGTAGTAGTTGATAATTTTCCTGATTTTTTTATTTTTTGGACTGCCCCTTTTTTACATATGGGGCAAGAAGCAAATATTGTTTCAAGGATAGGATAATCTTTAGTCATGTTTATTAATAATTTTCCATATATAAAAAGATATGGAAAAAAATAGGGAAAATA
>DUKX01000177.1 GCA_013329085.1 Methanofastidiosum sp.
AGGGAGAAGACGGCGGGACCGTCGTTGCCGGGCTCAATTGTCCCGGATATCATTTAAAAAATCAAAAGAGATGCAAAACTTCCCCATCTTGACATACTTTTCATTTATAGCATCGCTATTGCTTGGCATGGATCTATAGGGTTTATAAAGGGTTTAAGCTTTGCGGTCGAATTATGCAACAAAGCATATACTTATAGTATCTTTAAAATTGAATGACGAATTATTAAATGGAGCGTTAATTAGCATAGGATATCTTATTCACCAATGTGAATATTTCTTTTGGGGGCTTTTTAATAAGTTAAAATTTCTATTTTGCTAAGACTAGTATAATAGCTTTGATCCTTCCAATATCATATCTTAATTTTTTCTTTGTAATCGTCTAAAAGGATAATACCGTCAACACATTTTGCAAGCTTTGAGCTAAGGGAGTTACTAAAAGCAGCCACCTCTACTCTAGCGCCAAAATCTTTGACGGCAGAAACTAATTCACAGAAATCTTCATCCCCCGATACAAGGACCGCCGTATCATATGCATTGTTGCGGCAAAGTTTCAGCATATCAACTGCCAATAATATATCAATTCCCTTTTCTTTTGCACCAGAATCTGTGACCCTCAATTCTGCTACCCTAGTTTCAATACCTTCTTTTTTTAATTCTTCAAAAAATTTTAATTTTTTCGAATCGTTAGCTATATATGAAGAATAATAATAAGCCCGTCTCAAGTTTCTTTTCTCTGCAACTACTTCTACAAGTTTTTTTATACTTGTTTTTTCAAGTCCCGCTCTTTTAGAAGAATAAAAGAAATTAGCACCATCTATAAACACCATTATCTTATCGGAAGAACTTGTCAGAAAAATCACCATATTGGTAGGTCTAGCAGGTGATAGACCGATGGTCTAATGGGGTTTTCCCATCACCTGCATTTTGTTGTGTAAATATATAAAATCATGAAATCTATATAAAGTTTTCGTTTGGGCATGCTTTGTTGCATAATTGCCCCAATTAACTATTCTTAATTGGGATATTACTTAATTTTTTGAAATCCTCAAGAGAGATATCAACACTATTTAGTATCTCTCTCAATACTTTTGGATGGAGACTCTTTCCTGAATGATATGGTATTGTTATTCTTGTTCCAGCTTCGTTCTTGAATATTTTGTGGCTTCAACTTTGTCAGGGCTAATTCTTGGAAGATTTTCCTTCATATTCCCACTTCAACTGTGGTAAAGCTTACGTTCTGGGTTTCAGGCAGTTTAGTGCCAGTTTCATTCACATCTTCTAGAAGTAGTTTAATAACGTCTTTTATATTTTCTATAACTTCTTCGTAAGTGTCACCCTGGGTATAACAACCTTGAATATCCGGGCAGAATGCAAAATATCCATCCGAATCTTTTTCAATTATTATTGGAAATTTGAATGTCCCCATTTCAGCGCCTCTGTATCTTGATAGCTAATCAAGTATTTAATATTTTTCTTTTATTTGATAAAGATAGGATTAGGAAGGCGGATTATCCCATCTAAAGAACGAATTTACTTCAGTTGAATTAGCGCATAAATCCTTAAGAGTTTTTAGACGATGTAATTTAACTAGACTATTTCAATTGAATGTTTCAAAGCATCTTTTATTATTGCCGATTCATCTTTTATTTTTTCGTATTCTTCTTTCGTATAGCATAAATAGTCGACATGCTTTGGAAATCTTACTTTTTTTAATACCAGAGGCATTTCTTTTTACAAATTTTATATTATGGAAAACTGGAGAAACAACGATGACATCAAGATCTGAATCTTTTGTAGCGCCACCTTTAACTCTAGAACCAAAAAATAATACCTTTATTGGATTAAATTCCTTTACTAGAATAGGTAAAGCTTCTTTTTGATATCTTTTGGCTACTTGATCAGCCATTGTTTAGTCCTCCGATAATGTTTCATACCTATTTTTAAGTAATGTAAACTCATCTATGTATAATTCAATTATTCTTTCAATGACTTCATTTCAAGCCCTTAAAAAATAACTTCTCTATTCATTTAGAATTCTTTCGATATCTTTCTTTAAAATTAATATGTCTTCTTGTGCAACTTGCCATACTTCATCGAAATCGACATCAAAATATGCATGTATTAATTTATCTCTTGTGCCAGAAATAACTTTCCAAGGAACTTCAGGGTGTGAATCTCTAAATTCTTTTGACAGATTTTTAGTTGCTTCACCGATTACTTCAAGTTGCCTTATCACTGAATCTTGAATAGAGGTGTCTTCAATAAATTCAGAGTAACTTACGCCCTCTCTATACTTTAGTATCTTTAAAATTGAATCACGGATATGCAGTAAGAAGACCCTATCCTCTTTTTTCTTCATAGAGAATCACAACTTCTTTAAGGACACTATCTTTGATATATGGGCTTAATGATTTTTCAGTAATAAGTTCGACCTTTTTCCCAATTATGTCAGAAATTTCTTGTTCAATTCGAACAACTTCAAAAAGACTTGGTGTTTTCTTAAATTCTATAAGGATATCTATATCGCTATCAATTCTTTCCTCGCCTCTAGCCACAGAGCCAAATATGCCAATTTTTTTAGCACCGTGCTTTGTTAAAAACGAAACAAGAGTTTTGTTTCTTTCTGAAGGATTCATAATATTTTATATGTTGGCCCTATTTTTATATATGGCGGTTTTTAATAGTAGACATACCGCGCATCTGATTATAATAGAATAATGTAGATGCTGTCTTGCTAATTTTCGTTCACATCTGGCTAAATATATAAAAGTTATTGAGTTAATGAGAAAATATTATTAGTTAGTTTTTTATATAATAATAAGTATATCTCAATCAATGAAAACAAAGGAAGAGGTAATCATAGTCTTGAAACAAGAACTACCATACTTAAAACAAAGGTATGGCGTTTCTAATGTAGGACTCTTTGGCTCTTATTCTAGAAATGAGCAGACTGAGCATAGCGATATTGACTTACTTGTTGACTTTGAGAGACCTATAGACTATTTTAAACTTTTTGACTTGGAAGACTATCTAAAAGAAAAGTTTGGTATTGATGTTGAGATAGTAACAAGACCGGCTTTAAAGGACAGGATAAAAAATAGAATCCTAAAGGAAGTATCCTATGTCTCTTAATACAATTAATTATCTTTAAATATGTGTCAGGAGATAGGTATTAATGAAAAAATCAAATATAAGTGGCAATAAACTATCGGAATTGATGGCTGATAAAGAAATTAGGATAAGTGGTGAGATAATAGTCGCTTTTCCGCAAAAAAAAGAAAGGAAATCATTCTTCAAAAAACAAGTTGACGTTGATGAAAAGAAATGGGATAATCTTGTAGAAGAAGAGGATTACGAATGGCTCTAAATATATTAATAACTTTTATAACGAACTAATTTATATTGATTCAAATATATTTTTATATATAGCAGTTTACAATAATGGAGATACCTTGTAATCAAGAAGATAATCATTTTCTAGCTTTTAATCGTTTTATACCATAAAAATATAAATATATAAAACTAATAAGAATTATGATCGAGGGCGAGATTGAATCAAAAATGCAAGAATTGTCCCCTGAATTAAAAAAAGAACTATTGGATTATTTGGATTTTCTAATGCAGAAATATAAACATTCAGAGAAAAAAACTAAAAAATTTAAATTTGATTGGGAAGGCGGATTATCCCATCTAAANNTCTTTCTAGAAGTTCTATTAAAACAGGAGCATTCTAATAAATGCAAAACTTTTTTAGATGAGAATATTGGCACCTTAAGCATATCAGATTTTTCTATTCACTCGATTGGAATTATTTTATTTAACTATAAAGAAGAAAATATTTTTTTTAGGTTTATTGAAGATATTGTTTCAAATGTAAACACATTATCTTTGCCAACAGAGTATTATAAAAACGTTATTGAAACGAGAAAAGAGTATTTTCTCGATTTTGATGATTCTTATCAATTTAATCTTGCCAAGGTGAATAATCTTTCTCTTGTTACTCTGGACAAAGATTTTAAAAAAATAAAAGATAAAAGGATTGTTTTTTTATAATTTAGATTACAAAGACAACGAAAAATTACTTAAGTAAGAAAGCTTATCTCCCGGAAAGCCCTGTGNNCAGTAGAAATGAGAGAAATAGCACGGCAAGCCCTGCATACATGAACACGACATTTAGAGATGCCCATAGTTTTTAGTAAGCCTTTTTTCTTAGGCGAATATAAAGAATAGTAATCTCTTTATTTTTAAAGTCCACAAAATAAAATAACCTATAATTCCCAATCCTAGCACGATAAGTGTGCCCACATCCTTTCAACTTTGATATATC
>DUKX01000198.1 GCA_013329085.1 Methanofastidiosum sp.
CAGAAGCAAAAATAGTAACAATTGAAGATACTCAAGAGTTAAATCTCCCTCAAGAACATTGGTTACCTGCAGTCACTAGGTCTGGTTTTGGTGCCTCTACCTCCGAAGGAAAGAAACAAGGAGAGGTTGACATGTTTGACTTACTAAGGGCTGCATTAAGGCAAAGGCCTGATTACCTAGTAGTTGGAGAAATTAGAGGGGCTGAAGCTAACGTTATGTTTACAGGTATGGCTACAGGACACCCTGGTATGGGGACAATACATGCTGATTCAATGGAAGCTTTAATTAATAGGCTTATCACAAGGCCCATTAGTCTCTCTCCAGCACTTCTTCAATCATTAAATATTTGTTTCCTATTAACCCATGCAAAAATAGAAGGAAAAGCAATCAGAAGAGTAAAAGAAGTAGTTGAAATAACTGGAATGGATCTGAAAAAAGGAGAACCTATTTATCAAACTGTTTTTAGATGGGATCCGGGGGCTGATGAATTTCTATATGATGCAAAAGAGAGTAGCATAGTAAAAAGAATATCCATATCTCGGGGTATGACTCAAGAAGAAGTCTGGGAAGAAATAAACAGGAGATCTCTTGTTTTAGGCTGGATGGCTGAGAATAATATAGTTAACTTTAGGGATGTAGGGGATATAATAAAGGTATACATGAGAGATCCGGATACAATCTTACAAAAAATAAAAAGTTGAGCCTATGTTAGGCAGAAAAAAAGAGAAGGACATTGCAGTCCAAGAAATCGAAAGATACGAAAAAAGGGGCTTCTTCATGAACTATGGGAAGATGGCCCACAAAAGATTTGGTTTTTTGCTAGACAAAAGGCTAAAAAGTTTTGAAGAACTCCATGGCCCTTTGAGAAAAGCTGATATACCCTTAAACCTTGGTGCTTATGTCAGTGCAATGATGCTTAGTACCGCTATTGCAGGTATTGTTGCTTTATTAGTCTCAATTATTATTGTTCCTCTGTTTTTAGGAGATTTTGTAAATGAAATTATCTCTCCCGGAAAGCCTGTTGATTTTGTCTTTAATTTAGTCTTAATTATTTTAATTTCAATTTTAACTGCTGTTACGACTTTTCTAGTCTTCTGGGTTTATCCATCGTTTAAAGCCGGAGAAAGATCAAGAAAAATTAACCTTGCACTTACAAATGCTGTTAATACAATGGCAACAATAGCCGGAACAGGTGTGCCTCCTGCCGTTATCTTTTGGTCACTTGTAGAGTTTAGAAGATATGGGGAGGTATCAAGAGAATCTGAAAAGATTCTAAATGATATTGAAAACTTTGGACTTGATTTAGTTCAAGCTCTTCAAAGGGCAGCTAACAGGTCCCCTTCTCCCCTCTTCAGTGAACTTTTATGGAAGATGATAGCCACCATAAGAACAGGTGGAAATCTCAGAGAGTATCTGTATCTTGAAGGAAACAGATTAATGGAAGTTGAAAGAATGAAAACTGAAGCTGCGATAGAAACTATCGGTTTAATAGCAGAAACTTATGTCACAGCTTTAGTTGTAGGGCCAGTATTCATTATTATCATGACGACAATTATGGGTATAATGGGAACCCCAATGTCACAGGTAAATTTGATTAATAATATTGTTGTATATTTTGGATTGCCTATTGGTTATGCCATATTTATAATAGCAGTGGACCAAGTGGCCCCAAAGAGGTAAGGCAGGTGAAAATTTGAGGAAAAAAAATTATAACGTGTATGTAACGATTGGCAGTATAGCCGCAGGGATAATTCTCAGTTTAATAGGATTTTTCATTTTAAATTTAAGTGAACTAGCTATTGCAGGTATAATCGTTGCGGTTGGCCCTTACCTCGTATTAAAAATGCGAGAACAAGCATGGATTACTGAAATCGAAGATCAGTTTCCTGAATTTCTAAGAGCACTTGCCGATTCTCAAGCTGCCGGAATGACCCTTCCCCAAGCCATAAAAATGGCGCAGGAGGATGATTATGGAAGGCTTACCGATGAAATAAAGATTATGGCCTCAAAGATATCTTGGGGGATTCCATTTGACGAGGTCTTAACCTCTTTTTCAGATAAGGTAAAAAGTGAAAATGTGCAAGGAACTGTATCTCTTATTGTTATCGCTAATCATGCTGGGGGAAATATCATAAAGATTTTGGAATCTGCAGCAGAAAGTGCAAGAATGATGAGGGGTCTTGCAAAAGAGCAGGCTTCTAAATTAGGCCAGTATACAGGCATTATTTATATTTCTTATCTTGTCTTCCTTTCAGTAGTTTTCTTACTTCAGACCCAGTTTGTTGAAATATTCTCAGAAATAACACTTCCAACTGCCAAAGAGTCAATTGATAAAGATGTGTTTAAGACTACATTTCAAAACATGCTTATTATACATGGGGCTTTAGCAGGGCTCATGATTGGAAAGATGACAACAAATTCTTTATTTTCGGGGATAAAACACAGTATTATTTTAACTGCAATTGGGTATCTAACATTTAGATTTATTATTGGCTCTAGTCTTCTATCTGGTATTCTTTGATATTATTTTTTTCTATTCCCCATCTTGTTCTAACGGCCATCCCTCTTTCAAACGCCTTAACTTCTCTAGGGGAAAGCATTAAAGTTCCTGTTCCTAAAAGATTGTCTTTTGAGTCTACAATAAGGATTTCTTCATATGCCCTAAGATTTTTA
>DUKX01000179.1 GCA_013329085.1 Methanofastidiosum sp.
CCTTCAACTCCAAGATATTGATATCCCGATTCTTCTATTGCTTTTTTCATATTGGATATTGAAACAACTTTGGGATTAAAAGTCACATAAACTTTCTCAGAAGATACGTTCACGTTGACTTCAACAACACCGTCTAATCTTCTCAAAGCACTTTCAATTGAGTTGGCACACATTACGCATGTCATTCCACCAACTCTTAGAATAGCTTTTTCATTTATTACATCGTAGCCCGCATCCTTTACAGCACTGTCAAGGTCGTTAATCTTCAGTATTTTTGGGTCATATTCTACAGATGCGATTTCCCTTGCAAGATTAACTTCTGCCTTAGAAACTCCATCTAAATTTAAAAGAGATTTTTCTATAGTTGTAGCGCATGTAGCGCATGTCATTCCAGTTACTTTAATCTCTGCCTTCTTATTCTCTTTTCCCACCATTTTATCGCCCCATAAATCCATATTATCGTTAAAAGTATTTATAATTATTTCCATTATTCATTTTTATTAAAAAATGTTACTTTTCCTATAAATTTAACTAATAATTAATTGAAAAATAGTCATTAAAAATAAGCTAATTAAAAACAGCGAAAGGCATATATAGAATAATAAAGAAAAAGATTTGAGGGAGAACTTAGAGTCTCCAATGGAATTTTCGACTCATAAGATTCTTCCTCAAATTATTTTAACAGTTTGTGCAGCTACTGGTGTAACAGCACGAGCATGAACTTGGGCAGTACCAGTCATAGTAGCAGTATCCATTGCATGTGCAGTTGTATCTGTAGTAACCGCATGAACAGTATGACGTGTATGTTGTAGTAGTTGTTTTATGCTCGCAGTCGTAAAGCTGATCTTCTAATGATTTCACCCGAGTTTCATAGTTGTCAACTACTTTTTGTTTCAAATCAACGTTTCTTTGCGCACTATCATACTGAGATTTAAGAGATCTAACTTCCGACTCAAGATCTGTTATCTTCTTATTTTTGTCTGATATTTGCGATTCTAACAAAGATATTTTATTATCAAGCCCAATCTTCTCAGTAAGCAAAACATTATACTGAGTTCCTTGCCCCGCGTCTGAAAGTGAACGATACAAGAAAAAGAAGTTTCCTATTATTGATACTAATAAAAGCACTGCAAGTACTGCAGATAAAACTTTCAATCCATCGCCATTACTCATAGCATACCTCCTTACTATAATTTAATTATTACACTATAAATAAAGATGAAACAATATATAAAAGTTTAGATGAAATAATAGTAAAACCGTTTCATATTTTGAAAAAGTCAAATCAAAACTTTTAAAAGCATAATTTTTAATTATTTCTTATGAAAATACTCTCAATAGTGGGTGCAAGACCTAATTTCATGAAAATAAAGCCCATTTATGAAGAGTTTAAGAAAAGAAAAATAGATCAGGTTCTCGTACATACAGGTCAACATTATGATGAGAATATGAACAGGGTTTTTTTTGAAGATTTAGAGTTACCAAAACCTGATGTTTTTCTTGGCATAGGCTCTGGAACGCATGGAGTTCAGACAGGCGCCATGATGTCAAGGATAGAAGAAGTATTGAGTTTAGAAAAGCCTGATTTGACAGTTGTCGTAGGGGATGTAAATTCTACACTTGCTGGTGCGATATCTTCCATTAAAATGCAGATCCCAGTAGCCCACGTAGAATCTGGATATCGTTCATTTGATATGAGGATGCCGGAAGAAATTAACAGGATACTTGTTGACAGAATATCTCAGTTTTTATTTGCACCCACAGAAGATGCAGTAAATAATTTGATATCTGAAGGGGCAGATAAAAAAAGGATTTTCTTTGTTGGAAATGTCATGGTTGAGACATTGTTATCTCATCTCCAAAAATCAAAAAAATCTAAAATTCTAAAGAATTTATCTCTAGAACCCGATAATTATGGGCTGATGACTATCCATAGGGCCGAGAACACAGCCGATCCCGAAAAACTAATTGAATTATTCACTTCTTTAGCTAAAATCGACCATAAGATTATTGTCCCCCTCCACCCAAGAACAAAAAAAGTTTTAGAAGAACTTGGATATCTAAAGAAACTTGGGGCAAATGTCGAAATAATTGAGCCGCTAGGTTATCTTGACTTTTTGTGGTTGATGTCAAACTCAAAATTTGTGATGACTGATTCTGGGGGGATTCAAGAAGAAGCCTTAATGCTGGATATACCTTGCATAACTCTTAGGGAAAATACTGAGAGGATAGTTACCCTAAAAAATGGTGCAAATATCCTTGTTGGAACAGATACATTAAAATTATCTTCTGCACTACAAGAAATCCCAAAAAGAAAGAGAATATACCCAAAACCTCCGCTATGGGACGATAAAGTTTCAAAAAGAATTGCTGATTCAATAATTAGGCATCCTGACCTTTTTGCCCTTTAAATTTATATACCCCTATACTATTTATCATTAAAAAGAGACGATGCTATGGAAGAAATTGAGTATAAAATTGCAATTGCCTCAATATTCACATTCTTTCTTATAATTGCGGCACTTACTCTTTTTCCTCTTGTAGATGCACTTATTGTAACATTTGTACTAGTTTACCTCATGAGGTCAATAAACAGCGTATTGATTAAATACATGAGCAAAACATATGCTGCAATACTTTCGGCCATAATAATCATAATACCTACTTTTTTACTTTTCTTTTATCTTGCAGCTGCAACTATCAATTATGTTATCAAAGAGAAAATTTTTGAGAAATTAATGATGGTATTTAATGACCTTGATGCCTATTCCAAGAATTTATTCATCTCATTTCTTAACTACTATGGCATAGAATATTCAAATGACCTTGACAAGATTGCAAATATCTTAACTGCAAAGTTGCATGAACTGATATCGTATATCTCTGAAGAAATTATTGACCTTACAATTCATATACCTGAATTTGCAATGAAGCTTTTGCTTGCATCAATACTTGCATTATACCTATTAAAAGAAGGCGGAACTATTAAAAACACATTTGTTACTTTGTTACCCGAAAATAAAAAGAAGACAATCTCATCCCTTCTTCATGGGATTGACATTGTTTTTGAAAGTATTATCCTCGTTAATATTTTAAAAGCAATTTTCACTACAATAATAAGTTATTTTATCTTTTTAATATTTGGAATACCTTACCCCTTACTTCTGGCCATCATGTCTGGTTTTATGGATTTTGCGCCAATATTGGGCCCTTGGATGTTATTTTCAGGAATTGCTGTCGTCTATATAATGAAAGGGCAGGCAATGACTGGAATTTATGTTTTTATCCTAGGTCAGGTATTAGTTACTATAATACCTGAACTTTACATCAAGCCAAAACTTGCAGGAAAATACGCCAAAATACATCCAATGGTATTTTTATTTGGATTCTTTGGAGGGCTTTTAGCCTTTGGAGCAATAGGAATTTTTGTAGGCCCAATAGCAATTGGAATTGTGATGGTATTCATTAAATACTATCTGTTGGGTAAAGAAATCGAAAGAAAAAATTCTTTTGTTGATAAAGTACTAACTCAAGTAGACAAGATGATAAAGTTTGAGGGAACTAAAAATGGTAAACTATAAGGCCATTCTATCGTTTGCTGTTGGAATCATACTAATACTAATTTTTGTTCGATTTGTAGGCTATAATGAATTCATTACTTTAATAAAGAGTGCTAATCCCCTATATTTAGGTCTTGCAGTTGTATTTCAATTGCTTAATTTAATTTTTGAGGCCTATAAATGGAAACCACTACTTGAATCCTTAAAGCCAAAAGTTTCTATGAGAAATGTATTTGTTGCCACAATGGTTGGTATTTTCTTCAATAATGTTACACCTAGTGCTAAAACAGGAGGAGAGCCAATGAAGACATTTCTTATTTCCAAGGAAGAGGATATCAGCCCAATTGAAAATGTTTTTGCTACAGTTACTGCGGATAGATTTGTAGAATCCCTACCTTTTTTCGTTCTTGCTATTTTCTCTGTGATGTATGTTAATCTTTTCTATAGCGTAAGGTGGACTACGATTGCTTTATTGTCATTTGTAATTATTATTTACGTATGTGTACTCTTGGTAGCTACTTACGTCTGTTTCAATAAAGAAGCTGGCGAGAAAGTCGTTTTCAAATTCTTAAGAATACTAGGAAAATTTTCTAAGAGAATTAATAAATATGAAGATCTGGCAGTATCGATGGTAGAAAATTTCCATGGGCAGTTTCAACTAATTCTAAGAAGTAGAAAGGTTTTGTATAAGTCCATTGGGGCATCAATAGTAATGTGGGCCTGCTGGATACTTAGGACATATTTTGTCTTTTTAGCGCTTGGGAAACCTTTGAACCCATTGCTTGTTGCACTTGTATCTACAATAAGTCTTCTCATGGGATTGCTTCCGTTATTGCCCGGCGGCCTTGGTGTAGTTGAAGTAACAATGACAGTTTTATACGCCTCACTAAAAGTAGGGAAAAATATTGCCCTAACGGCAACTATTTTGGATAGGATCCTTTCATTTTGGCTTGTTTTAATTTTCGCTGGGATTATTACTTCCTACAATCTACCTAAACTCAAGCCTATGAAATCCGAAGCTAAAAGTCGGATGATAAGCCATAATGAAGAAAATGAATCAAATAAACAGATTAATATTTAAATAGAACAGGTAATTATAAATTAATTTTATATACTTTAAATATTAAATTTGATAAGGTGAATTTGTTGAGGGTTAGAGAAGCATCGTTTAGAGACAGATATAATATATATGATCTTATTGATAGTTTGCACAATGTACCCCTAAAGTCTCCAGATGAAATTGCTAATTTTAATAAGATACTTACAGAATATATCAAAAATCCGAACATAAAAATATTTGTTGCCGAAGAGAATTTACTTGACAGTGTTGAAATTTGCGGTTTCTTATCTCTTTTCGTTAAACCAATACTGTTTTACAGTTACAACGTATGTCACATTGAAGACATTGTCATAAAAGACGAGTACAAGGGAAAAGGTGTTGGGGCAGAACTTTTAGAAGCTGCAATAAACTACGGAAAAAGAGTCAAATGCAAGTACATAACAGTATCAATTGAGGGTGGCGATCCCATGACAAAGAAATTCTACAAAGCATGCGGTTTTGCTGAAAACTCTCTTGAAATGAAATACTATTTATAATTTTTTCCCTATTTTAATTCTATACGAAAATTATTTATTTTGATTAATTATAGATATCTTGTGATTTTATGGTGAAAGAGATAAAAAAATTTGATATTGGTTCTGTTGCCAAAATGTTTTTCTTTATTGGGCTGATAATGGGTTTAATTGCGGGGATAATATTTGCAATTGCTTTTGCAATTGCCGGAGCATTTGGCCCTCAAGTATATCCTGATGTGTATAGTAATATTCCACCTAATACAGGTGCACTAGTTGCTTTAATAGGGATAGTAGCTTTCCCAATAATATATGCTATTCTAGGGACAATTTCGGGAATAATATTTGCTGGATTTTACAATATTATCGCTCGAGCAGTCGGTGGCATTAAGGCAGAATTCATAGAATAATTTTAGAAGATAGTTTTTTATATTCAATTTTCATTTTTAAAACAAGATGAATATTGAAACAATAAAGGATATTATTAATCTAATAAAGAGTGAAGATAACTATAGCCGTGATGTTTTAGATGGTGAGGAGCCTCAGTTTAGCGATAAAAGATATTCTTCATTCCCTTTAAGCAAAAACAATGTTAGAGAATTTAGTATTAGAGATCAAAGTAAAAGGGTCACATATATCGATGGGGGAAATATCGAGTTACTTTCGTCACCTTCTATCTATTTGGGGCTTGTCAGGATATATTTTAACATATTTCAAAATAATAAAATTATCGCCCCAAAATATTTGCCTCAAAAATTTGAGTTTTATGTATTTGGCAAAGCCATAGGAAAAGGGAAAGACATTAATTTTTATTTCAAACTATTTCCATTTTCAAAAGATTACGGAGTTGATATTGAAGAGGCTGATAAGACCATAAACTCTCATGATCCCACAATATCAAATAGAAATTTCAGGGCCGAATTAGGGTCTGTTTGTGGAATTGCAAGAAGATTTCTCGAATGGAAAATTTCTGAACTAATAATTCAAAAAGAACTTGAAAAAGGCGATATAGTGGTAAGAGACGGTTCACTACAAACAGCCATTACTGGAGAACATAATTATTCTAAAAAAGCCTATGAGGCAGCTACTGAAAAAGAAGTCACTTTTTGTGGGGTTGCAAAAAGGTCAAGACTTTACACTTCAAAGGGGAGATCATTGCCCTATGCAATAAAACTCTTAGGAAATAAAATGTGCCCTAAGAAATTATGGTACTATTATCCTATAGCAGAAATAAATCACCCAGACCATAATGCAGAAATGTATTTTGTGAAATTTCACCCTTCATCAAGATACACCTTCAGATTTGAAATAGAAAAGAATAAGGCAAAAGCATTAGGAAGAGAAGGCGTTGAGGAAATCTTGGGAACAATAGCTTCTAACTCTGTTGACCTTAGATTTCCGGGTTACCCTTATGGATTAGTTGATGCAGATTATATTGCTAGGATTAGAGGTGATGAAAAAGAAACACACAAGGCGCTTTTCTTGTCTCTTTGTGATGATGAGGAAATGCTAAAATTTATCGATGAAAATATTAGTGTTGAGGATGCTCATGATGTTCTTGACAGTTTACAGTGGATGTAGGAGTTGTTAATTTGGATATTGTAGGAAAAATTGTATCAGGTGATTTTAGCGGAATAATAATCAGGCAGAAAACAGGAGTTGACGTAGAACTGGGTGAATTACTTGTCGCAAGAGAGAACAACGGATATTTCATACTACAGGTTTTTGATATATCTTATGGATCTCAAATACCCGAGAGAATTAGAAGTTTAGCGGCAGGTTTAAAACTGGAGGAAGTCTCGAATCTATCTTTTTTAGACAGTGAGCTTTCTAATTTCATTCTTATTATTCTAAAGCCCATCCTTTTTGTCACTCCAAACCGTTATCATCTACCAAAAAAACTTCCTAAGTTTTTTTCTGCAGTCGAAAGGATAAAAGAAGAAGATCTAAAATTCCTTGAAAAACCGGATAGACCACTTTACTTTGGGAAAATAAGAAGTGGTTCGAGAGTTCTAGACATAGATGTATTTCTTAGAGGGGACGATGTTATTACTCACCATATGTTAATCTCGGCTTCTACAGGTAAGGGAAAATCAAACCTTGTTAAAGTCCTTACCTACAATTTGTTGAATGAAACTTATGCTGGTTTACTGGTCATTGATCCGCATGATGAATACTATGGAAGGACAAAAAAAGGGTTAAAGGACCATCCCAACGCTAGAAATAAAATTGTCTATTATTCTACAAATGCCCCTCCTGGTGCAAGTACTCTTATTCTTGATTTAAAAACAATTAAACCTTGGCACCTCACAGGCATAGTATCCCTAACAGAAGCACAAATAGAATGCATATATCTATTTTATAACAGGGATAAAGAGAACTGGATAGAAAATATTGTAGTTGCAGAAAGGGAGGAAGGAGTCTCTGCAGTAACACTTGATGTTCTTAAAAGAAAATTCAACAATGTATTTGGAGTATCTTCCGAAGACGGGCAAATCTCTTTTAGAAGTAGTTTATTCTCAAATAATAGTGGCGTAACTACAATCAAGAATGTAGTTGATAATCTAGAAAACGGAAAAACTGTTATTATCGATACCTCGAAACTTGGGGGGGAAGTAGAACTTTTAATTGGAGGAATATTTGCCGAGGGTATTTTTTCTCGTTATCGTGATTTGAGTTCTAAAGGACATCTCCAAAATAAACCATGTGTTAGTATAATTATTGAAGAGGCACCAAGGGTACTTGGTAAAGAGGTACTTGATAAAGGAGCAAACATTTTTGGAACGATTGCAAGAGAAGGAAGAAAGTTTAGAGTTGGTCTTGTGGCCATAACTCAACTTCCAAGTCTCATACCAAAGGAGATACTTGCAAATATGAATACAAAAATAATCATGGGAACTGAAATGTCAAATGAGAGAAGCGCATTAATAGAAAGCTCTCCACAAGATATATCTGAAGAATCAAGAAACATTGCTAGCCTTGACATAGGAGAAGCACTTCTAACTTCCACATTTTCTAAGTTAGCGATACCTTTGAAAATACCTCTTTTTGAGGACATCTTCAAAGACAATAGAACATTTGTAAAAGATAAAACTATCATTAGAGGGGTCGACTTAGAGTGAAATTTTCGCATATGGCCGACCTTCATTTGGGAGGCTGGAGAGAAGATACTTTAAGGGAAATTGGAATAAAAACATTTGAAAAAGCCATTGATATATCCATTCAGGAAAATGTTGACTTTATATTGATTTCCGGGGATCTTTTTGATTCTTCCAACCCTACAATTGATGTTATGGCAAGAGCTGCAAAAAAATTATACGAGCTTAAAGTAAATGGAATACCAGTTTATGTAATCGAAGGTTCACACGATTTTTCCCCCACAGGCAGAACAATACTAAAAGTTTTTCATGAAGCAGGACTCCTAAAAAGAGTTACTTCTGGGGAGCAAACAGAAGGAAAGCTAATTTTAAAAGGAGTTGTAGATGAAAAAACAAAAATTAAGCTCTACGGCATATCTGGGATTAGAGGTAGTCTAGAGAAGGCCACATACACCGTACTAGATAGAGAGAATCTAGAAAATCAAGAGGGGCAAAAAATATTCTTATTCCATTCTGCTATACAGGAGCTAAAACCAGATAATCTTTACCAAATGGAATCAATGCCAATTTCTTTGCTNNGCACTATTTCCAAATAATATTGATGAACTTTTATCTTTCAAAATGGGTGGATTTTACTTAGTTGATTATAATAATGGGATTCTAAACAAAAGTTATATCCCAATAAAAGTTGCACCAGTAGTGCTTTTAGAAATTAATTTGGAAGGAACTCATACAATTAACGTTGAAGAGAAAGTCAGACTGGCAGCCGATAAAAATGATTTGAAAGGTAGCATAGTTATCCTAAAGTTTAAGGGAAAAATTGAAGGCAGTCTTTCGGATATTAATTTCAAAAAGATCAATTTATACCTAGAAAATAAAGGTGTACTTTTGGTAAAAAGAGATACAAGAGAAATTAAAGCCAAAGAGTTTAAGGAAATAAAAAATTCTTCATTAACAAAAGAAAAACTTGAGGAAGATGTGATAGTCCGACATAAAGATCAAATTAAAATTAAAGATTGTCAAACAGAAACAGTTTCTTTTGTGAAGACTTTTATGAATATTCTATCAAGGGAGAAAAAGGAAGGCGAAAAAAAAGATGATTACAGCAAAGGAATTCTTAGCGAATCAATAGAGTATCTTTCAAAAAATAATCTTCTGGAGGATTTGGATGAAACTTCTCTCCCTTGAAATGCTTAATATAAGAAGTTATCAACATCAAAAAATCGAATTTCCAGAAGGATCGTTTTTGTTGTCAGGGGATATTGGATTTGGCAAATCAACTATACTATTAGCAATAGAGTTTGCACTTTTTGGTTTGGGGGATATTTTGGCTTCTTCTCTCCTTAGAAGGGGTGAAAGAGAGGGGATGGTCCGTTTAGAATTTGAATTAGAGGGAAAAGAAATAATAGTTGGGAGAAGTCTACAAAAAAAAAAGGATGCAATCTCACAGACAACTGGTTATATTTCAATTGATGGTAACAGAAAAGAAATGACGCCCAGCGAACTTAAAGCAGAAATACTCTCTTTATTGGGATACCCCAAAGAATTGTCCTCAAAACAAAAAAATCCAATATATAGGTACACAGTTTACACTCCGCAGGAGGAGATGAAACAAATTCTATTATCTAAGAGAGATGATAGAATGGAGATACTTAGGAGGATCTTTGGGGTTGACAGATATAAGACAATAAGAGATAATTCTAACAATCTAAGGCTTGAACTTAAAAGAAACGCATCAAGTTATGAACTCCTATCCAAGGGATTAAATGAAAAAAATGAGGAACTTAAGATTATTTCCGAGAAAAAAGAGAAACTAACTAGTCGCTTATTGGAAATAAAAAAATCTTTACAAGATTTCAAGATAAAAGAAATTGCAACTATACAAAAATCTGAAGAAATAGAACAAAAATTTACACAATTCCAATCCATTTCAAAAGAAGTTGCGGCCAAAGAAGGAGAATTAAAAACTTATGATCAAAATCTATCTAGTCTTGAAATAAAAATTAAACATCTTCTAACGGGCAAAGAAGAAATTGATATCGAAAAGGAGATTTTTTATATTGAAAATAATATTAAAATTATTTTAGACAATCTTAAAAAATCTAAAGAGAAAAAAGAGAAACTAAATAATTGTAAAATTATAGCCGGAAAACTTGAAGTTGAATTATCGGAAAAAAAAGAATCACTTGATAGAATATCTAAAGAAATAAAATTGAAAATAGATTCCATTTCTTCTCTAAAAGGTACCTATGATAGAAATATCGATGAAATAAGAAATGAAATATCCGTAATACAAAAAAATATTGAAGAGATATATCAAAGGAAAGAAGGATTTAACAAAGAAATCGATAGTTTGTTGAAATCAAAGGAAAGATATAATACGAAGATATCTGAATACAAAGAACAAAATTCAATAGATATGGGAAGTCTAAGATCCCTTGAATCTGATTTATCATCATTGAGTAACCTGAAAGGCATTGGATTGTGTCCCCTATGCAAACAGAATATATCTGAGGATCACAGACAGAACGAGATAAAAAGAATCGAAAAAGAGAAAAATGCCTTCAACATTTCTTTAAATGAAACAAACAAACTTATAAAAAAAGTGGAGACTAAGTTAAAAGAGATTGATGCTGAGATAGATAACAAGTCAAAAAACTTAATTACTTCCGAAAAAAATAAAATAATAAAACTTGAGCATTTAATCAAAGAAACAGATTTATTTACCATTCTATCAAAGGAGCTTAATAATTTAAATTCTCAACTTTCCCCTTTAGAAAAAATAATTAATAATAAATCTCAGGAACAAAAACAAATTCTAGCTGAAATAGAAACACTCGCCCCAATTGAATCCGAGATAAATGAACTTGAGAAAAGAAAAGATTCTAGTTTTGAACTTATTGGTAAATACAAAGATGCTTTGAATCTTAAGAAAGATATAGAAATTCTAAAAGATAAAAAGAAAATCCTAGAGGAGGCCATAAATAATCTAAAAGAGAACTTAAAACAGTTTTCGGGCATAGATGGTGAAAAACAGGCAATTTCTCAAGAATTAAAAAAAATAACTGAGGAAAAAATCAAAAAAGAAAGAGAAGAAGCAGAGAAATTAAAAGAGGTTGAACTCCTTGGAAAGGATTTTCTTAGAGTCAGTAAAGAAATTGGCGAAAAGAAAAAATACCTTCGTATAGGAGAGAAACTTCAAAAAATTGCCAATTGGCTTGATAATTATTTTATTAGTTTAATGGAAACAATGGAAAAAGAGTTTATGGAATCCCTTAGAATGCAGTTTGAATCTTACTTCTCTAAATGGCTTGAAAATCTACTAGAAGGCGATGAGATAGAAGTTTCAATAGATGAGGATTTCACACCAGTTTTGAGGCAGGAAGGTTTTGACGCAGACTATGAATCTCTCTCAGGTGGAGAAAGAACTTCTGTTGCACTTGCTTATAGACTTGCGTTAAACAGGATAATTAATAATCTAGTCGATGAAATAAAAACACAAGATATAATAATACTAGATGAACCAACAGATGGATTTTCAAGAAAGCAGATGGACAGAGTACGGGATGTTCTCGATATGCTTGGCATGAATCAAGTAATAATAGTTTCCCATGAGCCGGAAATTGAAAGCTATGTTGATCACGTATTAAGGGTTACAAAAAGAGATGGAGTATCAAGAGTTGAGAATCAAGGCACTTTTTCTAAAACTACCGTTGACCTTTGATATTTCAAAAACAATATAAAGTCTAGAAATAAATAAATCATGGGTGTATAAATGCTTTCAGATATTCCAATAAGTCTTGATAAGGTAAGAAAAGAAGAGATAGACAAGGAGATTTTAAGGGCAGGAATTATAGCCGAGCTAGATGCAATAAATTTATATGAACAACTTGCAGCTATGACCCCAAATAAAAATATAAAAATGCTTTTCTTAGATATAGCAAAAGAAGAAAAGACTCACGTGGGGGAATTCCAAACTTTATTATTGACATTAGATAAACAGCAAGTAGAAGAATTAGAAAAAGGAAAAAAGGAAGTTGAAGAATTAATTAAATAATCTCAAGAGATATTATGCAGTGTTTTTATAATCTAGAAGTCTCTAGTTTGGGAACTTTTGGATTGGTCTGGAGAGTAGAAAATACTAAAATGAAAATTATTAAGATTTTCCTCCCTACGGATAAAAATATTTTAGTTTCTAAATTAAGAGATGAATATAGCTTGGCCAAAAGATCTGATTCTTTAGAAGAAATAACATTACAGGTAAAGAGATTTATTTCTGGAGAGAACATCAAATTTAATCTTGGACTCTTAGATCTTGATATATGCACCGATTTTGAGAAAAAAGTACTAATGGCGGAGTATAATATCCCAAGGGGCTATGTAAGCACCTATTCAAGAATCGCAAAAAAAATTGGTAATCCTAAAGGTGCAAGGGCAGTAGGAAATGCATTGGCAAATAATCCTTTTCCTTTGATAATACCGTGTCATCGTGCAATAAGATCTGATAGAACTCTGGGGGGATTCCAAGGAGGTCTCGAGATGAAAAAAAAGTTATTAGAAAATGAAGGTATAGTTTTATCTAACGATAGGGTAAGTATAGATAAAATGTATTACTAAAATTCATCTAAAGTCTTCTGGCTTTTTGAAAACTCTAAGTTTGAAACTCTTATTCCAACTCTCCTAAGTTTTTTATCAGGATTCTCTTCGAAGAATTTTTCAAGTAGGTGTTTAGAAACTGAAACAACTTTTTGAATATCCTTAGTTTGTACAATTGTTTCACTTTTTGTTTGAGTCTTTAATTCTGTATCAATAGTTATTAGTGATACAGTTCTAAATGATACATTATTTTTTATTATTCGCTGTTGCATATCTTTTGATAACCCAAGTATCTTATCAAAAACTATACCTTTATCGTTTGTATCTTCTTTTAAAGTTCCTATTCTTGAAAGTTGTTTTTTCTCCCTTGGTTCAACTGGTGTCTCGTCTATGCCTAAGGATTTATCATGAAGCAGTTTGGCTTTATTCTTGCCAAATACTTCTTCAAGTTCTATTAAATCGTATGCACTCAGATCACTTGCAGTTTCAATACCAAGATCATTTAGAGATTTAGTCGTTTTGTTGCCAATCCCATGTAATTTAGAGACTTTTAGATTCTC
>DUKX01000113.1 GCA_013329085.1 Methanofastidiosum sp.
CCATGAAAAAGGATTGGATGAATTTAGAAAATATCAAAGAGACCATCGAAAAGATACCCTCAAACTGGGTGTTGGTTTTCCATTTGTAAAAAGATTGTTATATTTTAACGATATCTATGAAGAACAGAAACCAGTAGAAGTTGTGATTTTATCTCGTCATCATGCTGATGCTGGTCTCAGGATAATGAATGCAGTAAATGAACATAGCTTGGCAATAACAAGAGCTTTTTTTATGGCAGGTAGGNNATAAAGTTGAGGTAAGAGATGCTGTGACTCGAGGATACCCAGCTGGTTGTGTCTTGCCTTGTGATGTTTATGATGATAATGATAAACAGCTTAGAATAGCGTTTGACTTTGATGGAGTAATAGTCGATGACGAAGCTGAAAAAGTCTATGATAAATCTAAAGACCTTGAATTATTTCAACATTATGAAGTAATAAATCGAGATAAACCACTAAAATCTGGTCCATTAATGACTCTTCTTAAGAAAATCTCTTTTTTTCAAAAGTTAGATTGTAAGAAGGCTAAGGAAGATTCAAATTATAAACGAATGCTTAGGATAGCTATTGTCACAGCTAGAAATGCTCCTGCACATGAAAGATTAATAAATACTTTGCTAAAGCTAGATATTGATACTGATGAATTATTCTTATTGGGAGGTATAGAAAAAAAGCGTGTTCTTGATATTTTAAAACCCCATATATTTTTCGATGATCAATTAGGACATCTAAAAGAAGCCTCAAAAAACACTCCATCTGTACATATCCCTTTTGGGATTACTAATAAGGATGATTTAGATAGCATGATATGAAAAAATTGGATATAAAAAAGGGAACACTAGTTGTTCTTGGTGCAGGTTCATCAATTGGAGCATCTCTATTTCCAACTAAAGAAAGAATTAATTATTTGGAATCAAACAAGATGCCTTCAGGTGCTAACTTTTTCTATGATATTTTTTTGCAAAGTTTTAAAAAAGACAATAATTATGTTGCAATCAACCACCTTGATTTCTGGCATGAAGGTCTTAATAAATTAATTGTTCATACATGGGGATTAAAACATAATAAATCTAACTTTAAACTTGAAGAATGGAAAGATATTAATGTTGAAGACGTTTTTACTTTTATCGATATAGGTACACAAATGTATCATAAAGGTACTAATTATCATAAAAGTTTCGATAGTTGTAGAGATGGACTTATAAGTTTTATTACATCGATTCTTTCTATGAAATCTGATGGTTTATATTGTGAATATTTGGCAAAAATACTTAAGGAATTAGATCCTGAAGATAGTTTGATTTCATTTAACTGGGATACTATAGCTGATTATACTGTTCAGTATATTAAATCTCCAATTTATAACGAATATATTAACTTAATGAAGCATGATAAAATCCATCTATATAAATATCGAGTTCTTCCAGTCCTTTTAAAACTTCATGGATCATTAAATTGGTTTATTTGTTCTAACCCAGATTGTTCATATTTTAATAGACCAAGGCTTGCTGTTAAAGATGATTTATTAAAAAACATTTTTCATTCACAAAGATGTCCAATATGCGGAAATGAAAAATGTAAACAATTAATTATTCCTCCAACATCACAGAAAGTAATTAAACCAAATACTTTTCTTCATAAATTATGGCTCATTGCCCGATATAAACTTTGCCTATGTCGACAAATATTATTTATTGGATATTCCTTTCCAATTACTGATTTTTATTCTGAGTGGCTGTTTAAACAAATATACTATATTGATGGGAATCTCCCTGATATTATTATTGTGAATCCTGAAATTATGAAAAAAAATAGTTATGTTTCGAGAAGATATGAGACGATATTTCATGGATGTAAACTTTATAAATATTGCACTTTAGATGAATTTGTAAATAATGGGTTGTTTCATCTTCGTAATATATAATGAAGTATCTCCTCTTTTAATCTATCCCTGGGGTTTTCCTAGGATTTAGCCCGGGGTAAATATCCACTGTCAGTCTATCTCCCTTTTGATTGACACCCGGCTTCTTTAAGATGAAGTAAGATAAAACAAAATAAAGAGGTATCCACTGATTTTGACAGCTGTCAAAAATACAGAAGATTGATTTTAGGGATGTTAGTTTTTTGACAGCTGTCAAAAGGCAAGGCCTGCCAGATGACAGAACGGTTAAAAGGCTGGAATTATAGGAAACACTACCGATAAAAAGACTGGATAAGGGTTCTCAATTTCAGGAATGTTTCTTAAGGAAAGAAATATTTATCAGGATTTAGTTTTGGAAAGTTTAAAATGTTCACAGGCTTGTTTGGCGGCGCTTTGTTCGGCTTCTTTTTTAGATTTACCGTTACCAATCCCATAAATATCAGAATTGACACTGACTCTGATTTCGAAACGCTTATCATGGTCAGGTCCTGATTCTCCAACAATGCTATAAACAGGAATGGTATTAAATCTTGCCTGAATATGTTCCTGAAGGATAGATTTGTAATCCAGGCAAAGGCTTTCCTGGACTATGGCCTGCAAATCATTCCCCAGCTGATGCAGGATAAATTTCTGAACCGGCTCAATGCCTCCATCGAGAAACATGGAACCGATAACGGCTTCAAAGGAATTCCCCAAATTGGAGATTCGTTCAGCTCCCCCCGATTTCTGTTCCCCTTTACCCAGTTGCAGATATTGTCCCAACTCCAGGGATTTGGACCTTAAGGCTAATACCGGTTCACTGACCAAGACCGATTTCAATTTTGCCAGCCGGCCTTCCGGCATTTCCGGAAACATCCGGTAGATATGGTTGGAAATGACAA
>DUKX01000047.1:0-3012 GCA_013329085.1 Methanofastidiosum sp.
TTAAGAGATTCTTGCACTCTCCGCAGAGCACTTCTCCACGTTTGCAGCCGTCATGAATCTCCTTTATCTTCTTGTTGTCATCTTCAAAGATGAAATACAGGTACTGGTAGATTGTACAGACTCCTGGATTTCCACCTTTTTCCTTGTGCTCTTTTACAGTCTGACCGCCACCGGTGAATGCTCTTTTTATTTTTTTATCGACCTCTTTTGGAGGATCAACTGAGAAAATTGCAGTATCGCTCTTTGATGCAGACATCTTACCACTTGGACCTTCAAGGCCCGGAAGGAACATGTTGTGGATTGCAGCTGGTTTGTAGTAACCAAGCTTTGGGGCAACGTCTCTTGTAATTCTCCAGTAAGGGTCCTGGTCAATTGCAGCTGGAATTAACACGGGAACATTGTATCCTTTTAGAACTGACGGCAAAAAGCAAGGAGCTGCTTGGACAGAGGGGAAGAATACCATCCCGATATTAGTTGAATTCTTGAAACCAAAAACGGCTTTAGCTGTGGAAGTTGTTACATTCTTTGCAACTTGTATTGATATCTTGTAAAGCGTTTTAGCATAATCGATATCAGAAAAGATGAATGTTTTTTTTGGGTCAAATCCCAAAGCAATTACGTCGAGTGCATTCTCGTAGGCAAACGCATGTGTCTGTTCAAGTGTAAGGTCTGATCTCATCATGAACTTTTCATCATCTGTCATCTGGAAATAAAATTCGCAATCGAATTTGTCCTGAAGCCATTTACAGAATATCCAAGGGACAAGATGACCAATGTGAGTATGCCCAGAAGGCCCTCTTCCGGTATAGAGGGCAAATTTTTCACCTTCTTCATACTTCTTTAAGATCCATCCCAAGTCTCTATGTGAAAAGAACAATTTTCTTCTGAGAAATGGATGTAAATCTCCAGTATACTTCTTTATAGTATTTAATAACTCTTCAGTAAGAATATCAGTTCCAAACTGTTTTATGAGTTTATTATAATCAATTTCCCCTTCTACTTCCCAAGGGGTAACAACAGACTCTTCCATAATATCAGAATAACCTGATTTTAGTTCTTTTTAAGTTTAATCTTTTCTTATGTCCTTTCGTTGGGCCATTCTATATGCACAGACTACAAGAGTCTTGCCTGAGAGTTCGGCATCCAATTCCTCATCGCCAGTGTCAACTAGAAGAAATGGTGTATTTTCGAGTTTTTGAGGAGTTGCTATTATTATTATGTTATCTTTTCCAACTTTTCTTATAACTTGGCTCGAAATCTGCTGATTTCCTCTACCAAAAACAAATCCTTGGGCCCCTATAGGGCTCACTATTATCTTTACACTTTTTTTATTTTTGATGTGATCTAGAATTGCTTTTTCATTTACATCGCTTGCAATGAGCTTTTCATCTTTTATTAGGTCTACTCCAAGTATTGTTTTTTTCAATCCCATAACTTCTGCAATCTTTGCAGTCGTAGAACCTGCGCCAACAATATATAATGAGCCATCTGACATAAATTCACTAGCAAAAACAGCAATGCCTTCCTTTGCCATCTCTTCGTCTTGGCCTTCAAATACGGCCTTTGCATCCTGTATCAGATTGGGCACGTAAGGAGTTTTTAGATAGCCATACAACTTCATTATGAATTTATCAGCACGATAAATTTCTTCATCTATATCTAGCACATCGGATTCTTTATACTTTGAGTTTCCTTCTAGAAAAGCTTTGAGAAGATCAGAAGCAGCTTTGGGATTAATTGCAAAAACAGATGAAAACATCTTTACCCCGGCAGGCATACCTATCACAGGGGTTTCTATCCCAATAGATTCGCATATGTCCCTTGCAGTTCCATCCCCCCCGCAAAAAACAATCAATTCAACTTTTCTCTTTTTGAACTCTTCTAGGGCCTTTAGTGTATCTTCTCTGCTTGTCAATCCATTAGCATTGTAGACTATTTCATATTCAAGTCCCTTGTTTTTTATATGATCTTCGCCCATCTCGCCCGAAGGAACTAAAAATTTTGCATCTTTAACATAACCAAGTGATTCAAAAAATACCTCAGCTCTTTTTTTTGATACCTTTTCTGCACCAAGCTCTAATGCTTTTTCATAAAGTCCATCAGTACCTTTTAATCCAACTGAGCCACCCATGCCTGTGATGGGATTTACTAAAAAGCCAATAGTTTTCATCTTATCACAAAATAAAAAATAGGAGGTTAATCCTCCTTAATATTTGGAAGTTTTTTAAGTGACTGTTTTACTAGATCTGCAGGGTATTCGTAGTCTGTTAGCTTCCCATGAATGAATAGTTCGTATGATTTCATGTCAAAGTGACCATGTCCACTTGCATTGAAGAGGATGACTTTTTCTTCGCCAGTCTGTTTGCACTTCTTTGCCTCCTCTATTGCAGATTTAACTGCATGTGCAGTTTCTGGTGCTATAACATGCCCTTCAGTCTGTGCAAATAGCATTGCAGCTTCGAATATTTCAGTCTGATGATATGCTTGGGCTTCGATATTCTTTTGGTCACGGAGTGCACTTACAATTGGAGAGCAACCGTGGTACCTCAATCCTCCCGCATGAATGCCTGGCGGAACGAAGTCATGGCCTAGAGTGTACATCTTTACAATTGGGCCTAGCTTTGTAGAGTCACCATAATCGAATGCATAGGGGCCTTTAGTAAGCGTTGGACAAGAGTGTGGCTCAACACCGATAACTCTCAGGTCTTTTTTGTCACCTTTAAGCTTGTCATGCAAGAATGGGAATGAAATGCCTGCGAAGTTTGAACCCCCGCCGACGCAACCTATTACTATGTCTGGGTAGCTTTCTTCCATCTTGAGCTGTTCTTTTGCTTCAAGACCTATTATAGTCTGGTGCATACAAACGTGATTTAAGACACTACCAAGGGAGTATTTTGTATCTTCATGTGTTACGGCGTCCTCTACAGCTTCAGATATAGCAATACCAAGAGTTCCTGGGTGGTCTGGATGGTCTTTTAGGACAGATCTTCCTGCATTTGTCTTATTGCTTGG
>DUKX01000047.1:3023-3175 GCA_013329085.1 Methanofastidiosum sp.
CCAGCACCTGTTTCAGTTGTTATTGTTTGTGTACCCTCTTTCATGTTGTAATATGCTTGTGCTATAGCTGTGTTCGGTTTGTGACTTCCTGCTGGTGAAACTCCTTCCCATTTGAAGTAAATTTTTGCAGGTGTTTTTAGTGCCTTCTCAAG
>DUKX01000054.1 GCA_013329085.1 Methanofastidiosum sp.
TTTTGGGTTGTCCCAATATGTATTCCTGATGCAAGGTACAAATCAAGAGGTACAAGCATTTCATCACTCATAAAATCTCCTCACCTAAATATTCTTTAATTCTTATTAGTTCATTTATTATTTGGATATTTTCTTCAATTACTTCTAAATATCTAAGACTAAATGCTAAAGATATATGGCAAACTCCTTCATCAACTGCAGGGATTATGCAATTCTTATCATCTTTTGATGCAGCATATATCTGGGATATCGTGTCTAGTTCAATTTTTTTTGGTTTTTGACTGGACTTTTGCTCTTTTAGATCCATATCAAATATCTTTCCACCTATATTCAATAGGGGCAGTTGTTCTTCGTATATGCCTCCAAGGTATCTAAAAAGAGGCAACGAATAAAAAGAGGATGCTGCTTTAGCAGATGCCAAAGACAAAGCAAATCTTATTTGAGTATAGGGCGTTATTTCGCAAAGCAATTCATCTAGCGATTTTTGCTCGATTGCATCCATACCTGCAAGTTCAGGTAACACAACTTCTTCAATCTCAGAGATATCCTCTTCAAACGGTACAGAGGCCCTTCCAAAACTTGAAGAGGTATAGATATCCATTTCTACAATACTCTTCTCTTTATTACTGTTGAAAACCTTCCTTGCTCTTATATCCTCTATTACGGTCAATCTTTCCTCTCCTTCTCCATTTCCAATGGTGGGGCCGTCGGGATTTGAACCCGAGTTTCCACCACCCCAAGGTGAGAGGCTAGTCCAAGCTACCCCACGGCCCCATGTGAAATCGACTATAAACTATTAAAATATAAAATTATATTTTATAGTCGAGCAGTTCGTCTATAAGATCGACATGGGTAAGAAGCATTCTTCTACAGCAATATCTTGTTAATCCCATGTCGTCCAATATTTTTTCTGTCTTTTCCCCTTTGCTTAATCTAGCTAAATAAGGCTCATAAAGATGGCCAATCACTTTTCCACAGGTAAAGCATCTTACAGGGATTATCAAAAGATCACCTGTAGGATTTCTGTCTTTTTGCTCTTGGTCCTTTAGAAGACTTACTTGGCTTGTGCTCTTCAGTTCTCCTTGAATCTCCTCTTAATAGAATTCTGTCGTATCCTAAATAAGCTTCTTTCAAAGAGTTATCTTGAGTGAATTCAACAAGACCTCTTGCGATTGCTATTCTGCACGCATCGGCTTGTCCCATAATTCCTCCGCCTCGGACATCAATATCAATATCAACTGTATTAGCTGTATCTCCTGCAAGAAGAATTGGTTCAAACATTTTGATTCTTACTAATTCAGGTTCAACAATTGGAAGTGGCTTACTATTAATTCTTACTCTCCCCTTCCCTTCTTTCACAGTTGCTCTTGCAACTGCTTTTTTTCTTTTACCAACTGATTGAATAATTTTCATATACGGCCCCCAAGGAAGCTTGATATCTCTTTTACCTTAAAATATTTCTTAGTCCTAAGTTTTGAAACGTCTGCATCATTGAATCTAACAAATTCCTTACCCGTTAGATCATCAGGTATCCCAACATATACCTTTAATTTCTTGTATGCTGTTCTTCCTTTGTCTTTTTTCCAAGGTAACATTCCCCTTACTGCTCTTCTGACTATTCTGTCAGACCTTTTTGGGAAAAATGAACCTCTTAAAGGATTTGCTATGTCTTTGAATTGAGACCTTTTCTCATAAAGGTCAAAGAAATAATCTCTATTTCCTGTAATTATAACTTCTTCAGCATTGACTATAAAAACGTCTTCCCCTTCTAGAAGTTTTTTAGCAACGACTGATGCCATTCTGCCCAGAATCTGATCTTTTCCATCGATTATCATGAGATCACTCCATTATTCTTACACCGCTACCTCTAGGATTTTCTTTGTAAAGTTCATAAAAAGTTATTGCTCTTCCATTTTTGTTTATCTTTTCCATTGCGGATTTAGAAAACTTAAATGCAGAAACGGTAACTTTGTGATCTAGCTCTCCACTGCCCAATACTTTTCCGGGGACAACTACTGTATCTCCATCTTGTGAATATCTATTGATTTTTGATAGATTCACTTGGGGTAAATGCCTTGTAGGCCTTTTAAATCTCTTTGAAAGGTCAATCCACAAGGGAGTTTTTTCAGAATATCCTTTGTCTATAAAAAAATCTATAAGACTCAATATACTTGGATTTGTTTTATTTAACTTTCTCATTAATTTCACCTCTCAAACTCTTACGCTTACGCTCGCCTGAGATTAACATTGATATTTTTATACCCTATTTAAACGTTTCGATGATTTTAGCTTAAAGGATAATAAATTCAAAAATAAGATAAAAAATATATTATTTCTTCAGTTAATCTATATTTTCCAGATTGGAGTTAGAATAGAAGGAAGCTCTGTATTGTAACCAAGGTCTTTTAGGGACATCTGTAAGCATGCCATAGTAACAATTATTTCCTTTTCTGTAACGCTTCCCATGTGTCCAATTCTAATTATCTTTCCTTTAAGATGATCTTGCCCACCGGCTATAATTATTCCGTGTTTTTCCCTCATTACTTTAACGAGTTCTTGACCATCAATTCCCTCTGGAACCTTTATAGATGTGACTGTATTTGAACATGTCTTTTCGTCATGAGGAAAAAGTGAAAGACCTATTGACTTTGCAGCTTCTCTTGTTGCCTTTGCCATCTTTTCATGTTTTTTAATCCAGTTCTCAAATCCGCATTCGTCAATAATATCTAAAGCTTCTTTTAATCCATAAGCCATTGATACAGGTTGTGTGTACGGGGCTTTGTATTTGTTATTTTTATATTTCTTCAGATTAAGATAGTAGCATGTTCCGTCTGTTTTTTCAATTACGTCCCACGCCTTCTGGCTAACGGAGATAAATGACATTCCTGGTGGAAGCCCGATGCACTTCTGGCTACCTGATGCGCATAGGTCAACTCCCCAATTATCAACTTCAATGTTGTCTCCACCAAGTGATGAAATGGTATCTACGACTAATAGAGCTTTAGTACTCTTTACAATCTTTCCAATGTCTGCTACTGGGTTTCTAACTCCTGTAGAAGTTTCATTGTGCACCATTGTTACTGCCTTGATGGCTGGGTCTTTTTCTAACGCTTTTTTGACATCTTCTGCCTTTATAGGCATTCCCCAGTCATATTTTAATTCAATTACGGCTCCCTTGTAAGCCTTGACAATGTCCCTAAATCGCTCTCCAAATTTACCTGAGGTAATACATAAGACCTTGTCTCCTGGCTGAACAATGTTAGCTATTGCAGCATCCATTGCAGCTGTTCCAGAACCGGCAATTATAAAAACATCATTTTTAGTTTTAAAGATTTTTTTCATCCTATCGGATTGCTCTAAAAAAAGCTTGTTAAATTCATCGCCTCTATGGGGCATGATTTTCATTGACATGGCCCTAAATACCCTAGGGTGAACTGGTATCGGACCAGGTATCATTAGTAAAAAATCCTCATTCATATAACCACGACACTGTTTTAACAAAAATAAACATATATAAGATTATCTTATCTAACCGTAAATAAAAAGTGTTAGAGTAGAATAAATCTCGAGAAGATTAAAACAAAATTACATTATTTCCTTATGAGTCATTAGTCTTGTTGTGTAACCTGCTATTCTGTTCAAAAGTTTATGTGTAGGTACATCGAGTAAATCTTTAATAATCAATTTATTCTCGTGAAAATCTTTTGTAAGTTCGCCTCTATGTTTTTCAACTAACTGTCTTGATATTCTCTTTATGAATGATGGTCTGATTCTTCCCAACATTACACCTCCATTTAAATCAAATGGCATAGTATGCTTTTTAAAATTATCGTCAGATTATCAGTTTTTTCAATAGATAGGCAGTATTCCTCTTAATTATTACAGAAAATATTTAAGGATTACTTATAGAATACCTTCATGCTCAACATTATAAAGAGTCGAATTGACCCGGACCTTACAATAGGTATAGGGGCTTTTGAGAATCCCGAAAAGATAGAAGATGCCTCAAACAGTGTCGATTTTTGTAATGTTAAAGTTTTCAATAGTTCTGCAAAAATTATTTCATCCCTAAAAGAAGGTAAAATAGATGCCATAGTTAGAGGAACTCTTCAAAGCTCTGATTTCTTAAAAGAAGTAAAAAATAACTATAAAATTGATAAGATTTATAGAATTGGCCTTTTAGGAACATATGACAAAAAATATTTCTTTTTTGCACCCCTTGGTATTGACGAGGGCGAAGATCTAAAAG